>NZ_QFRV01000081.1:0-19438 GCF_004136805.1 Enterobacter cloacae complex sp. GF14B | reverse complement strand
AGCCACGCCAGCGGCACGGCAATCAGCCCCAGCGCCAGGTAACGTCCGGTCGACTGCAATATTGCCGGGTACTCCGGCACAATCAGCGGGCCGACAAAAATCAGCCCCCACATCAAACCCGCAAGCAGGGCATACAACACGCCGCTAATCATTTTTCCATCCATCTTGATTCACTTTGCGCTCAGTGTAGGAGGGCAAAACGGGCGCGTATTGTATGAGGTTGCGCATTAGCGCGGCATAACCTGTTTCTGGTAGCGCACGGGCGTGATGCCGTAGCGACGGGTGAAGGCGCGGGTCAGGTGCGACTGATCGGTCAGCCCGGTCGCGGCGGCCACCTCGGCGGCAGGCATGCCATGGGTGAGGAATGCTTTGGCGCGCCACAGCCGGATGGCCATCAGCATCTGGTGGGGCGTAACGTGGAAATGGGCTTTGAACTGGCGCTGAAAATGGTACGGGCTGAGCGAGACAACGTTAGCCAGCTCGTCCAGGGTCAGCGAGCGCATATAGTTGTCGTGCAGGTAGTCGCGAACGCGTTCGAAGCGGTGCGTGGCCTCCTGCACCACCGGCGCATGGTGGGCCAGCGGCTGAAAAGTCTGAATCAAATCCAGTAGCAGCCCCTTCTGCGCCAGCGGATCGTCCGTGTGCCACAGGCCATAAATCAACTGGCCTATCTGTTGCGAGCGCAGCGGATCGTGACGCGTGACGTCGCTAAACCACCAGTGACGCAGGCCAGTGACCTCTTCCAGCAGGTCGGGTTCGATGTAGACCATCCGGTAGCGCCAGCCGCCTTCAGTGGCGGATTCCCCGGTGTGGATCTCGTCCGGGTTCATGGTCACGACGGATTTTTCCGCGGCAAGATGCTGGGTACCGCGATAGCGGAAGCGTTCGGCACCGGTTTCGATGGTGCCGATACCGAAGGCTTCATGAGTGTGCGGCTCGAAGGCGTAGTCAGAGATATGGGCGTGATAAAGCTCCAGGCCCGGCAGCTGCGCCAGATGGCGAAAGCGCGCGCTGTCTCTCTCATCAGTGAACTGTTCCGGTACGCCTTGCACGGTGAGCCTCCTTGTGGGTCATCGCTTCATTATCAGAGATGACCCGAGGGGACGCCACAAAAAATAACCAATTTTTAACAACTACAGGATGGCTTTGACGCTTTCCGCCAGCGGTGTGGTTGGGCGGCCAATGAGCTTGCTCAGGGTATGGCTGTCGTCGAACAGGCCGCCTTTGGACGCGCCGGTGTCGGAGTCCGCCAGCATTTCCGCCAGCCCGGCAGGCAGACCAACGCCCTTCAGCGCAGCGGCGAAATCGGCTTCGCTGAGGTTCTGATACGTTACCGGCTTACCGCTCTGCTTGCTCAGTTCCGCAGCCAGTTCGCTCAGCGTCCAGGCATTATCACCCGCCAGTTCATACACCTTGCCGGCATGACCCTCTTCAGAAATCACTTTCGCTGCCGCCGCCGCGTAATCCGCACGGGTCGCAGAGGCAATTTTGCCTTCGCCTGCGGCCCCCATAAACACGCCGTGTTCCAGCGCTGGCGGCGCGCTTGCCAGGTAGTTTTCGGTGTACCAGCCGTTGCGCAGCAGGGCGTAAGGCACGCCGGAGGCCGCCAGGGCATTTTCGGTTTCGACGTGCTCAACGTGCAGACCCAGCGGGGATTTGTCAGCATGCAGCAGGCTGGTATAGGCGATGAATTTCACCCCGGCGGCTTTGGCGGCGTTTATCACGTTCTGGTGCTGTACGGCGCGCTGGCCCACTTCGCTGGAGGAGATGAGCAGTAGTTTATCCACGCCGTTCAGCGCGGTGGTAAATGCGGCTTCATCGGTGTAATCCGCCTGACGCACAACGACCCCTTGCTGACGCAACGCTTCGGCTTTCGCCAGGTTACGCACAATAGCCACGATCTGGCTGGCCGGAACGGTTTTCAGCAGTTCTTCAATAACGTGTTGGCCAAGCTGGCCGGTTGCGCCGGTAATCGCGATCATGATGAATCTCCTTCGTGTTTGTCTGGTGTTGTGGCACACTATCACCATAACTAACTTTTAGTAAGTACGTACAAAAAGGTAAGTATGAAAACAACAATACCAACGCTCAGCGAGCAAATGCGCGATGGCAACCTCTTTGCGGAACAGTGCCCGTCACGGGAGGTGCTCAAACACGTAACCAGCCGCTGGGGCGTGCTGATCCTGGTGGCGTTACGTCAGGGGACGCATCGCTTCAGCGATCTGCGCCGCAAGATGGGCGGCGTCAGCGAGAAGATGCTGGCTCAGTCTTTACAGGCGCTGGAACATGACGGGTTTGTCGATCGCGTGTCGTATCCGGTCGTGCCGCCGCATGTGGAGTATAGCCTGACGCCGCTGGGGCGGGAGGTAAGCGAGAAGGTGGCCGCGCTGGCCGACTGGATTGAGGTCAATACGCCGCAGGTGATGGCGAATAGGGACGAGCGTGCGGCATGAAATGCCGGGTGGCGCTTGCGCTTACCCGGCCTACGGGATCGAGGATTGCGGGTAGGCCGGGTAAGGCGAAGCCGCCACCCGGCACAATCATCGCTACCTGCTCAAATCCACCTGATAAATCGCGAACCCAATATCATCCGTCGCGACCTTTTGCATCGGATACTGCGCCTTATCCTTGATAAACGCGGCTGCTTTATCGGACGGAGATGTCTCAAAGCGAATATCCAGCTTAGTGTCGCTGTGGATCGGTGCCAGACGCCAGTTGTTATCCACCGCCGGATGAATTTCACCCGCCTTTTTCGACTCCGCGCTGATCCACGCCGCCAGCACCGAACGGTTCTCATCCGGTGAGGCAAAGGCGATATGGCTGTCACCCGTACCGGCAAACTTGCCGCCATAGGCGCGGTAGTTGTTGGTCACCACCAGGAAAGTGGCATTAGGATCAATCGCTTTGCCGTTGAAGGTTAGGTTTTTGATGCGTTCTGCCTGCGGATTAATGGCCTGACATTCGCCGTCATATTTCGCGGGCTGGGTAACGTCAATCTGATAATCCACGCCGTCGATCACGTCGAAGTTGTAGGTGCGGAAACCGTCCCAGTTAATCAGCGACTGCGGTTTGCTGCTGTGCGGATCGATCTGGTTGAACTGTCCGGCAGAGCACTCCAGCCACTCCTTCACCTCTTTCCCGGTGGCTTTCACCACCACGAGTGTGTTGGGATAGAGGTAGAGATCGGCGGCATTACGGAAGGTCAGCTGGCCTTTTTCCACCTCAACGTAACTGGCCGGATCGTTCTTACGTCCGCCCACTTTGAATGGCGCCGCGGCAGACAGTACCGGCAGATTTGCCAGATCCGGATCGCCCTGAATATAGTGCTCCGCATAGGCTTTCTGCGCCATGTTGACTACCTGCACGGTCGGGTCATCCTGTACCAGCGCGAGGAAGCTGTACATGTTATCAGCCGATTTACCGATCGGCTTGCTGACAAATTCACGCGTCGCGTCGTGGTCATGCTTCAGGACGTCGACCAGCTTTTTATCTTCCCCTGCCAGAGATTTTTTGGCCGCTGCGTCGTAGATCGGACGCGCTTCCGCTTTCGACTGCGTGACTTTCCAGCTTCCGCTGTCGTTATTCAGCACCAGATCCACCACGCCAAGGTGGTCACCCCACATGCCCGGCATCACCGATGGCACACCGTTGAGCGTCCCTTTTTCGATGTCCGCGCCTTTGATATCAGCGAAATCTTTACCCGGGAAGACGGCATGGGCGTGACCAAACAGGATCGCATCCACGCCCGGCACCTGGCTGAGATAGTACACGGAGTTCTCAGCCATCACCTGATACGGGTCGGCCGAGAGGCCGGAGTGTGCCACGACGACCACCACATCCGCCCCTTTCGCCCGCATCTCCGGCACGTATTTGCGCGCGGTTTCGGTAATGTCGTTGACGGTTACTTTCCCGTCGAGGTTGGCTTTATCCCACGTCATGATCTGCGGCGGTACAAAACCGATATAGCCGATTTTCAGCGTCTGTTTTTTACCGTCCTGGTCGACAACCTCGGTCTCTTTAATCAGATAAGGGGTGAAGAGCGGCTTCTTCGTCTTAACGTCGATGATATTGGCGTTAACGTACGGGAATTTTGCCCCTGCCAGCGCGTCGTGCAGGTATTTCAGGCCGTAGTTAAATTCGTGGTTGCCCAGGTTGCCAACCGCATAATCCAGGGTGTTCATCGCTTTATAGACAGGGTGGATCTCGCCTTTTTTCAGCCCCTTCGCCGCCATGTAGTCGCCGAGCGGGCTGCCCTGAATTAAGTCCCCGTTATCGACCAGCACGCTGTTTTTCACTTCACCGCGGGCGGCGTTGATCAAACTTGCCGTGCGTACCAGTCCGAATTTTTCCGTAGGGGTATCTTTGTAGTAATCGAAGTCCATCATATTGCTGTGCAGATCGGTGGTTTCCAGAATACGGAGATCCACCGTCGCTGCCTGAACGCTTGCCGCAATCAGCGTTGCCAGGAGCGTTGCGCTAAACTTAATCATCTGAGGAGTCCTTTTTTCGATCCAAGCCACAAAAGAATATGTATGTAGTATTTGTTGCTTACAGAAGTGTGAATGCTGCCAGAAAAAAGGGCGCTGAAACCAGAATTGCTTCACAGATAGCGGAATTGTTCACATTACGATATAACTAAAACAATAAGTTATGCCCACTGCGTTAACGAAGAGGTGGAGAATGTTAGATAAAATTTGTCAGCTCGCACGGGATGCGGGTGATGCCATTATGCAGGTGTACGACGGTGCGAAACCGATGGATGTTGTCAGCAAAGCGGATGACTCCCCGGTGACGGCGGCGGATATCGCGGCGCATGCAGTGATCCTGAAAGGTTTGCAGGCCCTGACGCCGGATATTCCGGTCCTTTCTGAAGAAGCGCCCCAGAGCTGGGATGAACGTCAGCACTGGCAGCGTTACTGGCTTGTCGACCCGCTGGACGGCACGAAAGAGTTTATCAAGCGTAACGGTGAATTCACCGTCAACATCGCTCTGATTGAAAACGGGAAAGCGGTACTGGGCGTGGTTTATGCCCCGGTGATGAAGGTGATGTACAGCGCGGCGGAAGGTAAAGCCTGGAAGGAAGAGTGCGGCGTGCGTAAGCAGATCCAGGTGCGTGATGCCCGTCCTCCGCTGGTGGTGATCAGCCGCTCGCACAGTGACAGCGAGCTGGAGGAGTATCTGCAACAGCTGGGTGAACACCAGACGACGTCGATTGGCTCGTCGCTGAAGTTCTGTCTGGTGGCGGAAGGGCAGGCGCAGCTGTACCCACGTTTCGGGCCGACGAACGTCTGGGATACGGCGGCAGGGCATGCGGTGGCGGCGGCCGCTGGCGCGCATGTGCATGACTGGCAGGGTAAGCCACTGGACTACACCCCGCGCGAGTCATTCCTGAATCCGGGCTTCCGGGTGTCACTTTACTGAGTCAGCAGCTTATGCAGCAGGGCAACCACCTGCTGCACCTCATCCTGCGTCAGCGCGCCGTCTTTAACCCACTCTACGCGACCGTTTTTGTCCAGCACGACAATCGCTGAACTCTCCTCTTCCAGCTGCCACGCCTTACGCGTCACGCCGTTGCTGTCGACAATAAACTGCGACCAGGGATAGAGCTTCTTATTGCTCTCAAGGCTTGAGCGCACAAACATGCCGGAGCCGGGAATGGCGTCGTCGGTGTTCACGATGGTAGTGGTCTGGTAGCGATCGTGCGGGAGTTTTGCGGCCTTGATCGCCTCCACGAGGGTAGCGTTTTTCTCTTTAGCGGATGTACGTCCGGCAATATGTTGTACAACTCTCACTTTGCCCGCAAGCTGCGCGCTATTCCAGGCTTTATAGCTAAACTTATCATTGTCGAGAATCAATTCTCCCCGGTCAGCAATCCCGACCGGCGGGACACGTTGTCCTTTTTCAATGTTGTGTGCGGAAGCCATCAGCGGCAGCAACAGGCAAGCTGCTGCCAGGAGGTTACGTAGGGTCATGGTGTTTCCTTATTGTTAGCAGGTGATCCGACCACTTGGTCATGCGCTTTTAATCATAAGTGCGATCAATAGGCTTTTCCCGCAATCCCGATGCCAGTTTGCGGGCGAACGCACATATCTATGCAAAAACGACGGCATATACTGCGCTGTATCACGCTTTGCAAAGATTATTCTGAATAATTGTAATCAAACGGTAAATAAACTTATGCACACTGGGTAAGTACGAGGTTCTGGTCTATAGTCATTGGGCATCAAAATTTGCGCTCAGGACAGTCGGGCCGATTGTGGCACCGCAAGAGCGTATGATTCGCAGGAGATACAAGAATGAAAATTTTCCAACGCTACAACCCGCTTCAGGTGGCGAAGTACGTGAAGATCCTGTTCCGTGGACGGTTGTACATCAAGGATGTTGGCGCTTTTGAGTTCGATAAGGGCAAAATCCTTATCCCGAAAGTGAAGGACAAACAGCACTTGTCTGTGATGTCCGAAGTCAACCGTCAGGTTATGCGTCTGCAAACTGAGATGGCTTAACCAACGTGCTATGCAGTAGTTGTTAAAAAGACGGCTCCCAATGGGAGCCGTTGATGTTTGTAGGGCCAGTCCAGAGACATACCCTGAAGCAGATAGTTTTGACTTGGCGTTATTTGTATTAACGGGCATAACCATGAATTGATGAAGTTTTTCTTAAAATCTTTTTCAGTGCTAAAAATTGATATAAAACATTAAAAACTTGGATCACTATTGGACTTATTATCCATGGCATAAACAATACCCCTATACTTTTTATAAGCGAGTTGTAAAAAGGTCAGCTTTAACTGTTGGCTGAGAAGGGAAGCCGTTACGCATGGAAAATAAATGGAATAATTATGCATCGAGATCTGGTTTTTAAAAATAAGAATATATTTGTGTTATTTATGTTAGCTACCATAGGATATGGGATTTGGCGCATGCTTGGTGACTTTTTTTACCTTGAACAGACTATAGTTTATCGGCATGCCGTAGTTGATAAGTCTATGTTGTATATCACGGAAAGCAGCGCGGGTGCGACGACTTCTTTCGTATATAAATATTATCTTTACACGGCACAAAAGACCGATGAAGTTTTTTTAGAAGACATTAAAAATGGTTATGAACCTTTCCTTGTCACCACCGATCCTGGCGTGAAAGTTAGCATTGAAGACAGAACGATTTTTCTTAAAGTAAGCGGGGATATTTTTAAATTTAATAATATCGTAGGCTCTGCCTTTATTTATCTCAATTCGTCCCCCTTCTAAGGACTTAAAAAATTATTTAAATTACATAAACGGCAGCTTCCGTTTTAAAACAAAAAGGGCAGCTCAACGCTGCCCTTCATAAATTACGCCGACACCTTCTCTTCCGCATCCGGCAGTTTCGGCACCAGCACGGTCGGTTTGCTATCAATACGCGTTACCAGCAGCTGATCGATGCGGTAGTTATCAATATCCACCACTTCAAACTTGAAGCCGGAGAACTTCACTGAGTCGGTACGTTTCGGGATTTTACGCAGCATAAACATCATAAAGCCGCCGATGGTCTCGTAGTTTCCGGACTGCGGGAACTCGTCGATGTCGAGCACGCGCATGACGTCTTCAATCGGCGTACCGCCATCGATGAGCCATGAATTTTCGTCACGCTGAACAATCTGCTCTTCCAGCCCCTGGCCGACCAGGTCGCCCATCAGGGTCGTCATAACGTCGTTGAGGGTGATAATGCCCACCACCAGCGCGTATTCGTTCATGATCACCGCGAAGTCTTCCCCGGCGGTTTTGAAACTTTCCAGCGCTTCGGAGAGCGTCAGGGTGTCCGGCACAATCAGGGTGTTGCGGATCTGCACGCCGCTGTTCAGCGCCAGGCTCTGGTTTGCCAGCACGCGGTTCAGCAGGTCTTTGGAGTCCACATAGCCGATGATATGGTCGATATCTTCGTTACAGACCAGGAACTTGGAATGTGGATGCTGCGCCACTTTGGTCTTCAGGCTCTGCTCGTCTTCATGCAGATCGAACCAGATAATGTTTTCACGGCCGGTCATGGAGGACGGCACGGTACGGGATTCCAGTTCGAAAACGTTCTCAATCAGCTCGTGCTCCTGCTTGCGCAGCACGCCTGCCAGCGCCCCGGCTTCCACCACGGCATAAATATCATCGGAGGTGATGTCGTCTTTACGCACCATCGGCAGCTTGAAGATGCGGAAAATGACGTTCGCCAGGCCGTTAAAGAACCACACCAGCGGACGGAAGACATAAAGGCAGAAGCGCATCGGGTTGATGATACGCAAAGCCACAGCTTCTGGCGCAATCATACCGATGCGTTTCGGGGTCAGGTCCGCGAATAAAATGAACAAGCCGGTCACCAGGGAGAAGGAGAGGATGAAGCTCAACTGCTCGGCCAGCTCTACGGACATGTACTTAACAAAGAGGCCATAAAACGCCGGAGAAAACGCTGCATCACCCACGATACCGCCAAGAATGGCGACCGCGTTCAGGCCAATCTGCACCACGGTAAAGAACATGCCGGGGTTTTCCTGCATTTTCAGAATGCGTGATGCGTTGATGTTGCCCTCGTCGGCAAGCAGCTTCAGTTTGATTTTACGGGAGGCAGCCAGCGAGATCTCCGATATCGAGAAAAATGCACTGACGGCAATAAGACAAAGTATTACTAAAATACTGTTTAACATAGTTTATCCGGCTTCTCGCCAGATCCTCAGAAGGGGAGTTGATACCATTCGTGTGAAGACACATTGAAGTCAGCTCGTAGCGTTGAGCCGATTATTTCAGCGGTAGTATAGCGTAAAGACGTGTAAACCTGCCAGAGGTCACGTTTCCGGCAAAAAGTGGCCGGAGGGAGAGGCTGTGCGCCACGCGGCTCGCGTGGCGCTGAAGCCGTAATCAGTCCTGTTGTGGAGGCAGACAGACGCCGATGCCGCCAATGCCGCAGTAGCCGTACGGATTTTTATGCAGGTACTGCTGGTGGTCGTCTTCGGCATAGTAGAACGGTTTCGCGGTAGCGATTTCCGTCGTGACCTGACGTTTATCACCGGCCGCCTGCATCGCTTCCTGGAAACGCGTCAGGCTGGCGTGGGCCGCGGCCTCCTGCTCTGGGGTGAGCGGGTAGATGGCCGAACGGTATTGGGTGCCGTGATCGTTACCCTGACGCATGCCCTGCGCCGGGTCATGGTTTTCCCAGAACACCTGGAGCAGCTGTTCATAGCTAATGACGCTCGGGTCATACACCACACGCACCGCTTCAGCATGACCGGTCTCACCGGAACAGACTTCGCGGTAGGTTGGGTTAGGCGTATATCCTCCGGTGTAGCCCGCAGCGGTGCTGTACACGCCCGGCAGTTGCCAGAACAGGCGTTCTACGCCCCAGAAGCAGCCCATGGCAAACAGGGCGATCTCCATTCCATCAGGAACGTTTGTCATTGAATGGTTGTTTACGGCGTGTAATGTCGCCACTGGCATAGGGGTGTTGCGTCCCGGTAACGCATCGGCTTGTGATACCAGATGCTTTTTATCAAATAAACTCACGGTGGGGCCTCCGGGGTAGCGTTGTTTCGGTTAAGGTTGTCACGAAGCGTTTAATTGAACACAATAAATGCGATGAATGAGTCTAGATTTAATCATAAGAAATATTTGGGTGTTACACCCTTTTTCAACCCGTAATTTGGGTTTTTGGCTTTCAGGCCGTATTTTGCCGCGGAGCGGCACTGCATTTGCTTCCAGGGTGGAAACAGGGATATTCAGGAGAAAACGTGACAAAGATCCGCCAGTTATGTTTAGTCAGCTTACTGCTGACCAGCGGGATTGCCAGCGCGGCGAATGTCCGTTTGCAGGTTGAGGGGTTATCCGGGGCGCTGGAAAAAAACGTGCGTGCGCAGCTTTCTACTATCCAGAGCGATGAGGTCACGCCGGATCGGCGTTTTCGCGCGCGCGTGGATGACGCCATTCGCGAAGGCTTAAAGGCGTTGGGGTACTACGAACCCACCATCGATTTCGATTTACGCCCGCCGCCGGCAAAAGGACGTCAGGTGTTGATTGCCCGCGTCTCGCCGGGCGAACCCGTCCTGATTGGCGGCACGAACGTGGTGCTGCGCGGCGGCGCGCGCACGGATCGTGACTACCTGGATCTGCTCAGCACCCGTCCGAAAGTGGGCACTGTGCTCAATCACGGGGATTACGATCGTTTTAAAAAATCATTAACCAGCGTTTCGCTGCGCAAAGGCTACTTCGACAGCCAGTTCAACAAAAGCCAGCTAGGCGTTGCGCTTGAGCGACGTCAGGCATTCTGGGATATCGATTACGACAGCGGCGAGCGCTACCGGTTTGGCGATGTGACCTTCGAAGGATCGCAAATCCGTGATGAGTATCTGCAAAACCTGGTGCCGTTTAAAAAGGGCGACTACTACCAGTCCAGCGATCTGGGCGAGCTGAACCGTCGTTTGTCCGCGACGGGCTGGTTTAACTCCGTGGTCGTAGCACCGGAATTTGAAAAATCCCGTAAAACGAAAGTGTTACCGCTGCATGGCGTGGTCTCTCCGCGCACCGAAAACACCATTGAGACCGGTGTCGGCTACTCCACGGACGTCGGCCCGCGCGTGAAAGCCTCGTGGAAAAAACCGTGGATGAACTCCTACGGCCACAGCCTGACCACCAGCGTGAGCCTGTCTGCGCCTGAACAGCAGCTGGACTTCAGCTATAAAATGCCGCTGCTGAAAAATCCGCTTGAGCAATACTACCTCGTGCAGGGCGGCTTTAAGCGTACCGATTTGAACGATACCGAGCAGGACTCGACGACGCTTGCGGTATCACGCTTCTGGGATCTCTCCAGCGGCTGGCAGCGCGCCATTAACCTGCGCTGGAGCCTCGACCACTTTACCCAGGCAAACGTTACCAACACCACCATGCTGCTTTATCCGGGCGTGATGATCAGCCGTACCCGCTCGCGCGGTGGCCTGATGCCGACCTGGGGCGACTCTCAGCGCTACTCCATCGATTACTCCAACACTGCGTGGGGCTCCGACGTAGACTTCTCCGTCTTTCAGGCGCAAAACGTCTGGATCCGCACGCTGTACGACAAACACCGCTTTGTGATGCGCGGTAATCTCGGCTGGATCGAAACCGGTGATTTCGAACGCGTCCCGCCGGATCTGCGCTTCTTCGCCGGGGGCGACCGCAGCATTCGCGGGTATAAGTACAAATCGATCTCACCTGAAAACGACAAAGGCCAGTTGACCGGGGCGTCAAAACTGGCGACCGGCTCGCTGGAGTACCAGTACAACGTCAGCGGCAAGTGGTGGGGGGCGATGTTCGTTGACGGCGGTGAAGCGGTGAACGATATCCGCCGCAGCGATTTCAAAACCGGCGCGGGCGTAGGCGTGCGCTGGCAGTCACCGGTCGGGCCAATCAAGCTCGATTTCGCCGTTCCGGTGGGCGACAAAGACGAACACGGTTTACAGTTTTACATCGGTCTGGGGCCTGAATTATGAGTTTATGGAAGAAGATAAGCCTCGGGGTGCTGATTTTTATCGTATTACTGCTCGGTACGGTGGCGTTTCTGGTGGGCACCACCACGGGCCTGCATCTGCTGTTTAACGCCGCGAACCGCTGGGTGCCAGGGCTGGAAATCGGCCAGGTAACGGGCGGCTGGCGCGATCTGCGCCTGAAAAATATCCGTTACGAACAGCCCGGCGTGGCGGTGAACGCGGGCGAGTTTCATCTGGCGGTCAAGCTCGGCTGCCTGCGTGACAGCCAGCTGTGCGTAAACGATCTGTCGCTAAAAGACGTTAACGTGGCGATAGATTCCAAAAAAATGCCGAAGTCTGAGCCTGTCGAAGAAGAGGACAGCGGCCCGCTGAATCTCTCCACGCCGTACCCGATTGCGCTCTACCGGGTTGCGCTGGATAACGTCAATATCAAAATCGACGATACGACGGTATCCGTGATGGATTTCACCTCCGGTCTGCGCTGGCAGGAGAAAAACCTCACCCTGACCCCAACCTCCCTGCAAGGGCTGCTGATTGCGCTGCCGAAGGTGGCCGACGTGGCGCAGGAAGAGATCGTCGAGCCGAAGATCCAGAACCCGCAGCCGGAAGAAAAACCGCTGGGTGAAACGCTGAAAGATCTCTTCTCGAAACCGGTTCTGCCGGAGATGACCGACGTGCATCTGCCGCTGAACCTCAATATCGAAGAGTTTAAGGGCGAGCAGTTGCGTCTGACCGGCGATACCGATCTGACGGTCTACAACATGCTGCTTAAAGTCAGCAGTATCGACGGCAACATGAAGCTCGACGCGCTGGATATCGACTCCAGTCAGGGCTCGGTGAACGCCTCAGGCAATGCGCTGCTGCGCGACAACTGGCCGGTGGATATTACGCTGAACAGCGCCCTGAACATCGATCCGCTGAAGGGCGAAAAGGTGAAGGTGAAGGTCGGCGGCGCGCTGCGTGAGAAGCTGGAGTTCGGCGTGAACCTTTCCGGACCGGTGGATATGGTGCTGCGCGGGCAAACCCAGCTGGCAGAGGCCGGTTTACCGCTCAACCTTGAGGTTGTCAGCAAGCAGCTTTACTGGCCGTTCACCGGCGAAAAACAGTTCCAGGCTGACGATCTGAAGCTGAAGCTGAGTGGCAAAATGACCGACTACACGCTGTCGTTCCGCACGGCAGTGAAGGGGCAGGGGGTACCGCCCGCCGATATCACCCTGGATGCGAAGGGTAACGAGTTGCAGGTTAACCTCGACAAGCTGACCGTGGCGGCGCTGGAAGGAAAAACAGAGCTGACCGCGCTGCTCGACTGGCAGCAGGCGATCAGCTGGCGCGGCGAGCTGAAGCTGACCGGGATCAACACCGCTAAAGAGGTCCCGGACTGGCCGTCAAAACTGGATGGCCTGATCAAAACCCGCGGTAGCCTGTACGGTGGCACCTGGCAGATGGACGTGCCGGAACTCAAGCTCACCGGCAACGTGAAGCAGAACAAAGTCAACGTAGAGGGCTCGCTTAAGGGCAACAGCTATCTCCAGTGGGTGATCCCGGGCCTGCACGTGGCGCTGGGCCGCAACACGGCAGATATCAAAGGCGAGCTGGGGGTGAAAGATCTCGATCTGGATGCCACCATCGACGCGCCAAATCTCGATAACGCCCTGCCGGGTCTTGGCGGCACGGCGAAGGGGTTAGTGAAGGTTCGCGGTACGGTGGAGGCGCCGCAGCTGCTGGCGGACATCACCGCTAATAACCTGCGCTGGCAGGAACTTTCCATTGCCCGCGTGCGCATCGAAGGGGACGTGAAATCCACCGATCAGATCGGCGGAAACCTGGACCTGCGCGTGGAGCGTATCTCGCAGCCGGACGTGAACATCAGTCTGGTCACGCTGGCGGCAAAAGGTAACGAAAAGCAGCACGATCTCCAGCTGCGCGTGCAGGGCGAGCCGGTCTCCGGGCAGCTGCACCTGACGGGCAGTTTTGATCGCCAGGCAACGCGCTGGAAGGGCGTACTGGATAACACCCGCTTCAGCACGCCGGTCGGCCCGCTGGTGCTGTCCCGATCCATCGCGCTGGACTACCGCAATGCGGAGCAAAAGTTAAGCATTGGGCCACACTGCTGGACCAACCCGAATGCTGAGCTGTGCGTGCCGCAGACCATTGATGCGGGCGCGGAAGGACGCGCGCAGATCAACCTCAACCGTTTCGACCTGGCGATGCTGAAACCGTTTATGCCGGAAACCACCCAGGCCAGCGGGGTCTTCAGCGGTAAAGCGGACGTCGCGTGGGACACCACCAAAGAGGGGCTGCCGCAGGGCAGCGTTACGCTCTCCGGGCGTAACGTGAAGGTGACGCAGGAGGTCAATGACGCGCCGCTGCCGGTAGCGTTCGACACCCTGAATGTGAACGCTGACCTGCGTAACAATCGTGCTGAACTGGGATGGCTGATCCGCCTGACCAACAACGGTCAGTTTGATGGACAGGTGCAAATTACCGATCCGCAAGGACGGCGCAATCTCGGCGGCAACGTCAATATTCGCAACTTCAACCTGGCGATGGTGAATCCGATCTTCTCGCGGGGAGAAAAGGCGGCGGGGATGCTCAGCGCCAACCTGCGTCTGGCGGGGGATGGGCAAAGCCCGCAGCTGTTTGGCCAGATGCGGTTAAACGGCGTGGACATTGACGGTAACTTTATGCCGTTCGATATGCAGCCAAGCCAGCTGACGATGAACTTTAACGGCCAAAGCTCAACCCTCAGTGGCTCAGTGCTGACGCAGCAGGGACAAATCAACCTGAGCGGTGACGCAGACTGGAGCCAGCTCGACAACTGGCGCGCCCGTATTGCGGCCAAGGGCAGCAGGGTGCGTATCACGGTACCGCCGATGGTGCGCCTGGACGTGTCGCCAGACGTGGTCTTTGAGGCAACGCCGAGTCTCTTCACCCTGGACGGCCGTGTTGACGTACCGTGGGCGCGCATCGTGGTTCACGAAGTGCCGGAAAGCGCGGTTGGCGTCTCCAGTGATGAAGTTATGCTCAATGAAAATCTGAAACCTGTTGAACAGAAGAGCGCTGGCATACCGATCAATAGTAATCTTATCGTGCACGTGGGGAATAACGTGCGTTTGGACGCGTTTGGGCTGAAGGCGAGACTCACGGGTGACCTGAAAGTGGCGCAGGATCAACAGGGGCTTGGCCTCAATGGACAAATCAATATTCCTGAAGGGCGCTTCCATGCCTACGGTCAGGATTTGATTGTGCGTAAAGGCGAGCTGCTGTTCTCCGGTCCACCGGATCAGCCGGTACTCAATATCGAAGCGATACGTAACCCGGAAGCCACCGAAGATGATGTGATTGCGGGCGTGCGCGTGACGGGCTCCGCCGATGAACCTAAGGCAGAGATCTTCTCTGACCCAGCCATGTCGCAACAGGAAGCGCTCTCTTACCTGCTGCGCGGCCAGGGTCTGGATAGCCAACAGGGCGATGGTGCGGCAATGACATCAATGTTAGTCGGTCTGGGGGTTGCACAAAGTGGTCAGGTTGTGGGTAAAATCGGCGAGACGTTTGGCGTAAGCAATCTGGCGCTGGACACTCAGGGCGTGGGTGACTCTTCGCAGGTAGTGGTCAGCGGCTATGTACTGCCGGGTCTACAGGTAAAATATGGCGTGGGGATCTTTGACTCACTGGCTACACTCACGTTACGTTATCGCCTGATGCCTAAGCTATATCTGGAAGCAGTGTCCGGCGTAGACCAGGCACTTGATCTGCTCTATCAGTTTGAGTTTTAGCAATGCGAATATTTGTTTACGGCAGTTTACGAACCAGGCAAGGCAACAGCCACTGGATGACCAACGCCCAGTTGCTGGGAAATTACACAATCGAAAACTACCAGTTGTACAGTCTGGGCCACTATCCAGGCGCAGTTCCGGGGAACGGAACGGTACAGGGTGAGGTTTATCGTATTGATAATGCCACGCTGGCCGAACTTGATGCCTTGCGCACCAGGGGCGGTGAATACGCTCGCCAGTTGATCCAGACACCTTACGGCAGTGCATGGATGTACGTGTACCAACGTTCGGTCGACGGGTTAACGCTGATTGAAAGCGGTAACTGGTTAGACAGAGACCAGTTCTGAAAAACGACAACGCCACCGTAAGGTGGCGTTGTTTTTTTGCGCCCATTCGCACGGGTTACCGGGATCGAAAGGCACAAAAAAGCCCCGACGCGCGGGGCTTAGTATCAGCAGTAAGAATTACTTCTTAGCAGCACGCTCGAAAGAGGCGATGATTTCTGCTTTCGCCGCTTCTGCGTTATCCCAGCCTTCAACTTTAACCCATTTGCCTTTTTCGAGATCTTTGTAGTGCTCGAAGAAGTGGGCGATCTGCGCTTTCAGCAGCTCTGGCAGGTCGTTCACATCTTTAATGTGATCGTACTCTTTGCTCAGCTTGGTGTGCGGTACGGCAACCAGTTTCGCATCTTCACCCGCTTCGTCAGTCATTTTCAGCACGCCAACAGGACGGCAGCGAATGACGGAGCCTGGCTGCAATGGGTACGGCGTCGGGACCAGTACGTCAACCGGGTCACCGTCCAGAGACAGAGTGTGGTTGATGTAGCCGTAGTTGCACGGATAGAACATGGCGGTAGACATGAAACGGTCAACGAACAGCGCACCGGTGTCTTTGTCGATTTCGTATTTGATTGGATCTGCGTTGGCCGGGATTTCGATCACAACGTAGATGTCTTCTGGCAGTTCTTTACCCGCAGGGACGTTGAGTAAGCTCATGTCGGTGTCCTTTAAAATGGATGGTAAACAAGTGGCAGGTATTATAGCCAACTGGCGCTGAAAGTCTCCGCCTGTTTTCGACTTCTCTCCCTCGCGCCTTCACTTTTCAGACCGTTTCCATGACAGGATAATCCATAAACTCAGCCGCATTTTAAATGTTGAAATGAAAGCGATTACAAACTTGTGATTAACGTTTTATTCACTTTTCTGAAGTGTGATGTAACGCAATCCGTAACATATTCCATTGGCTATAGTTCATCCGCGGAACATCTTTTAACCAACAATAACCTACCCTACGAGGACGTTCATATGTGGAAGCGCTTACTTCTTGTTACAGCAGTTTCGGCAGCCATGTCGTCTATGGCGATGGCCGCACCTTTAACCGTGGGATTTTCGCAGGTCGGATCTGAATCCGGCTGGCGCGCCGCTGAAACGAATGTGGCGAAAAGTGAGGCCGAAAAGCGCGGTATTACGCTGAAAATCGCCGATGGTCAGCAAAAGCAAGAGAACCAGATTAAAGCGGTGCGCTCGTTTATCGCTCAGGGCGTGGATGCCATCTTTATTGCCCCGGTTGTCGCTACGGGCTGGGAGCCGGTGCTGAAGGAAGCCAAAGATGCTGAAATTCCGGTCTTCCTGCTCGACCGTTCCATCGACGTAAAAGACAAATCTCTCTATATGACCACCGTCACCGCCGATAACGTGCTGGAAGGCAAACTGATTGGTGACTGGCTGGTGAAGCAGGTGGATGGCAAGCCGTGTAACGTGGTTGAGTTGCAGGGCACCGTCGGAGCGAGCGTGGCTATCGACCGTAAGAAAGGTTTCGCGGAGGCCATCGCCAAAGCACCAAACATCAAAATCATCCGTTCTCAGTCCGGCGACTTCACCCGCAGCAAGGGTAAAGAGGTCATGGAAAGCTTCATCAAGGCAGAAAATAACGGCAAAAATATTTGCATGGTTTACGCCCACAACGACGACATGGTGATCGGCGCCATCCAGGCCATCAAAGAAGCGGGCCTGAAGCCGGGCAAAGATATCCTCACCGGCTCGATCGACGGCGTACCGGACATCTACAAAGCAATGATTGACGGCGAAGCGAACGCCAGCGTGGAGCTGACGCCAAATATGGCGGGCCCGGCATTCGATGCGCTGGAGAAATTCAAGAAAGACGGCACCCAGCCTGAGAAGTTGACCATCACCAAATCCACGCTCTACCTGCCGGACACGGCGAAAGAAGAGTTAGAGAAGAAGAAAAATATGGGCTACTAAGCCCTCGCCCCCTCACCCTAGCCCTCTCCCCGGAGGGGAGAGGGAAAAGGGCGGGTTGGGCAGAAAATTAAAGATGGGCACGACATAGTCCCCTCTCCCCTCCGGGGAGAGGGTCAGGGTGAGGGGAAAACCATGACCACCGAACAACACCAGGAAATCCTTCGCACAGAGGGCCTGAGTAAATTTTTCCCTGGCGTTAAGGCGCTGGATAACGTTGATTTCAGCCTGCGGCGGGGGGAGATCATGGCGTTGCTCGGCGAAAACGGGGCGGGGAAGTCGACGCTGATTAAAACCCTGACCGGGGTCTATCACGCCGATCGCGGCGCTATCTGGCTGGAAGGTAACGCCATTTCGCCCAAAAACACCGCGCATGCGCAGCAACTGGGGATCGGCACGGTCTACCAGGAAGTGAACCTGCTGCCAAACATGTCGGTAGCGGACAACCTGTTTATTGGCCGCGAGCCCAGACGTTTTGGCCTGCTGCGCCGCAAAGAGATGGAAGCGCGCGCCGCGAAGCTGATGGAATCGTATGGCTTCTCTCTCGACGTGCGCGAACCGCTGAACCGTTTCTCCGTGGCGATGCAGCAGATCGTGGCGATCTGTCGCGCTATCGATCTCTCGGCGAAAGTGCTGATCCTCGATGAACCCACCGCCAGCCTCGATACCCAGGAAGTGGAGATGCTTTTTACCCTGATGCGCCAGCTGCGTAATCAGGGCGTTAGCCTGATTTTCGTGACGCATTTCCTCGATCAGGTTTACGAGGTGAGCGACCGTATTACGGTGCTGCGCAACGGCAGCTTTGTCGGCTGCCGGGAAACCCGCGAGCTGCCGCAGATAGAGCTGGTCAAAATGATGCTGGGCCGCGAGCTGGAGACCAACGCGCTTCAGCGCGCGGGCCGTACGCTGCTGAGCGAAAAACCGATCGCCGCGTTTCACGATTACGGCAGAAAAGGGACCATCGCGCCGTTTAACCTCGAGGTACGCCCCGGTGAAATTGTGGGGCTGGCGGGTCTGTTAGGCTCCGGCCGCACCGAAACCGCCGAAGTCATCTTCGGGATCAAACCTGCCGACAGCGGAACGGCGCTGATCAAAGGCAAACTACAAACGCTACGTTCACCGCATCAGGCGTCGTGCCTCGGCGTGGGCTTCTGCCCGGAGGACAGGAAAACGGACGGTATTATTGCCGCCGCCTCGGTGCGGGAAAACATCATTCTGGCGCTACAGGCCCAGCGCGGCTGGCTGCGTCCGATCCCTAAGCGCGAGCAGAACGCGATTGCCGAGCGCTTCATCCGCCAGCTCGGTATACGTACCCCGAGCGCGGAACAGCCCATCGAGTTCCTCTCGGGCGGTAATCAGCAGAAGGTGTTGCTCTCGCGCTGGCTGCTCACCAAGCCGCAATTCCTGATCCTCGACGAGCCCACGCGCGGTATCGACGTGGGCGCGCACGCCGAAATCATCAGGCTTATCGAAACGCTCTGCGCCGACGGTCTGGCGCTGCTGGTGATCTCGTCTGAGCTGGAGGAGCTGGTCGGCTATGCCGATCGCGTCATCATCATGCGCGATCGCAGGCAGGTGGCAGAGATCCCGCTGGATAAACTGTCGGTTCCGGCGATCATGAATGCCATCGCGGCGTAAGGAGTCAAATGTGATGTCCCGTTCTCTTTCGCAAACTGGCGAAGCGAAGCGCCGCTTCAGCTGGCCGACCGGCACGCCGCAAATCGTGGCGCTGCTGCTGGTGCTGCTGGTGGATAGCCTGGTGGCTCCGCATTTTTTCCAGATCGTCGTGCAGGATGGCCGCCTGTTTGGTAGCCCGATCGACATCTTAAACCGTGCCGCGCCCGTGGCGCTGCTGGCGATTGGTATGACGCTGGTCATTGCCACCGGCGGGATCGACCTCTCCGTCGGTGCGGTAATGGCGATTGCGGG
>NZ_QFRV01000080.1:0-19759 GCF_004136805.1 Enterobacter cloacae complex sp. GF14B | reverse complement strand
CCGCAAACCGGCTGGCTGCCGCTGGCCTTCGCGCTGGACTGGAACCGTCCGCCGCGCCAGATGAACAGCACATCGTACTTTTACAACCACGCCAGCCAGTGGCGCTATGAGAAGCTCACCGCAAAGGAGTTGCTTTCTCCCCTTGCAGACGCATCGAAGTTTACCGGTCACCTGATTGATTTCAACGTCCGCGCCGAGCGTATGGGCTGGCTCCCTTCCGCGCCGCAGCTCAACCTCAACCCGCTGCACGTTAAAGCTCGCGCCAACGCCGCCGGGATGTCGCCGCAGGATTACACCGTGCAGGCGTTAAAATCGGGTGATATTCGCTTCGCCTGCGAACAGCCGGACAACGGCAAGAACCACCCGCGCAACCTGTTCGTCTGGCGTTCTAACCTGCTCGGTTCGTCCGGGAAAGGCCATGAATACATGTTGAAATACCTGCTTGGCACTGAGAGCGGTATTCAGGGTGAGGATTTAGGTTCAACGGACGACGTGAAGCCTGAGGAAGTAGAATGGCAAACCGCCGCCATTGAGGGCAAGCTGGATCTGCTGGTGACGCTTGATTTCCGTATGTCCAGCACCTGCCTGTTCTCGGATATCGTCCTGCCCACCGCCACCTGGTATGAAAAAGACGATATGAATACCTCGGACATGCATCCGTTTATTCACCCGCTCTCCGCCGCCGTTGACCCGGCGTGGGAGTCCCGCAGCGACTGGGAGATTTACAAGGGCATCGCCAAAGTCTTCTCTGAAGTGTGCGTCGGACATCTCGGCACCGAAACTGACGTGGTGCTACAGCCGCTACAGCATGACTCCCCGGGGGAGCTGTCGCAGCCTTTTGATATTCTGGACTGGCGCAAAGGCGAGTGCGATCTGATCCCCGGCAAAACCGCGCCAAACATTGCAGTCGTCGAGCGCAACTATCCGGAAACCTACGAGCGCTTTACGGCGCTTGGCCCACTGCTGGACACGCTCGGCAACGGCGGAAAAGGCATATCGTGGAACACCCAGAATGAGGTCGATTTCCTCGGCAAGCTCAACTACGTCAAGCCCGACGGCCCGGCGAAAGGCCGTCCGCGCATCGAGACCGCCATTGATGCTTCAGAGGTGATCCTCGCCCTTGCCCCGGAAACTAACGGTCAGGTCGCGGTCAAAGCCTGGGAAGCCCTCGGCGAACTGACCGGGCGCGATCACACCCATCTGGCGCTGAACAAAGAAGACGAGAAAATCCGCTTCCGCGATATTCAGGCGCAGCCGCGCAAAATTATCTCCAGCCCAACGTGGTCCGGCCTTGAAAGCGAGCACGTCTCGTATAATGCGGGCTACACCAACGTTCACGAGCTGATCCCGTGGCGCACGATTTCGGGCCGCCAGCAGCTGTATCAGGATCACGCCTGGATGCGCGCCTTCGGTGAAAGTCTGGTGGCCTATCGTCCACCGATTGATACCCGCAGCGTCACCCATATGCGCGAGATCCCGCCGAATGGCTTCCCGGAAAAAGCGCTTAACTTTCTGACGCCGCACCAGAAATGGGGCATTCACTCCACCTACAGCGAAAACCTGCTGATGCAGACCCTGTCGCGCGGCGGGCCCATCGTCTGGATCAGCGAAACCGACGCGCGCGAGCTGGGCATTGAGGACAACGACTGGATTGAAGCCTTCAACGCCAACGGCGCCCTCACCGCCCGCGCGGTGGTCAGCCAGCGCGTGCCGCCGGGCATGACCATGATGTACCACGCTCAGGAGCGAATCCTGAACATTCCGGGTTCAGAAGTAACCGGACGGCGCGGCGGGATCCACAACTCGGTTACCCGTGTCTGCCCGAAACCGACCCACATGATCGGCGGCTACGCGCAGCTGGCGTACAGCTTCAACTATTACGGCACCGTCGGCTCGAACCGCGACGAGTTCATCATGATCCGCAAAATGAAAAACATTAACTGGCTGGACGGCGAAGGTCGGGATCAAGTACAGGAGGCGAAAAAATGAAAATACGCTCACAGGTTGGCATGGTACTGAATCTCGATAAATGCATTGGCTGCCACACCTGCTCGGTCACCTGTAAGAACGTCTGGACCGGGCGCGAAGGGATGGAGTACGCGTGGTTTAATAACGTCGAAACCAAACCCGGCATCGGCTATCCGAAAAACTGGGAAGATCAGGATGAGTGGCAAGGCGGCTGGATCCGCGGTATTCACGGCAAGCTGACCCCACGCCTCGGCGGGAAAATGGGCGTCCTGTCGAAAATTTTCGCCAACCCCGTGTTGCCGCAGATTGACGATTACTATGAACCTTTCACCTTCGATTACCAGGATCTGCACCGCGCCCCGGAGGGGGATCACCTCCCTACCGCCCGCCCACGTTCGCTGATCGACGGTAAGCGGATGGATAAGATCGTCTGGGGACCAAACTGGGAGGAGCTGCTGGGCGGCGAGTTCGAAAAACGCGCCCGCGATCGAAATTTTCAGAAGATCCAGAAAGAGATGTACGGCCAGTTCGAAAACACCTTCATGATGTACCTGCCGCGCCTGTGCGAGCACTGCCTGAACCCGAGCTGCGTCGCCACCTGCCCGAGCGGTGCGATTTACAAACGCGAAGAGGACGGCATTGTGCTGATCGACCAGGACAAATGCCGCGGCTGGCGTCTGTGCATTAGCGGCTGTCCGTACAAAAAAATCTACTTCAACTGGAAAAGCGGCAAGTCAGAGAAGTGCATCTTCTGCTATCCGCGCATCGAGTCCGGCCAGCCGACTGTCTGCTCGGAAACCTGCGTCGGACGCATCCGCTATCTCGGGGTGCTGCTGTATGACGCAGACCGCATTGAAGAGGCGGCCAGCACCGAGCATGAAACCGATCTGTATGAGCGCCAGTGCGACGTGTTCCTTAACCCGAACGATCCGGCGGTGATTGAAGAAGCCCTGAAGCAGGGCATCCCGCAGAACGTCATCGACGCAGCGCAGCGTTCCCCGGTTTACAAAATGGCGATGGACTGGAAGCTCGCCCTGCCGCTACACCCGGAATACCGCACCCTGCCGATGGTCTGGTATGTGCCGCCGCTGTCACCGATTCAGTCCTACGCGGACGCGGGTGGTCTGCCGCAGAGCGACGGCGTACTGCCTGCGGTAGAAAGCCTGCGCATCCCGGTGCAGTACCTGGCAAATATGCTCAGCGCGGGCGATACCGGCCCGGTGCTGCGCGCCCTGAAGCGCATGATGGCAATGCGTCACTACAAGCGCTCCCAGACCGTGGAAGGCGTGACCGATACCCGCGCCATTGAAGAGGTCGGCCTGACCGAAGCGCAGGTTGAAGAGATGTACCGCTATCTGGCGATTGCCAACTACGAAGACCGCTTCGTGATCCCCACCAGCCACCGCGAAATGGCACGCGACGCTTTCCCGGAGAAAAACGGCTGCGGCTTCACCTTCGGCGACGGCTGTCACGGCTCCGACACAAAATTCAACCTCTTCAACAGCAGCCGCATCGACGCGATCAACATCACCGAAGTGCGCGATCACGGGGAGGGAGAGTAATGCAAATCCTCAAAATCATCGCGCTGCTCATTGAGTATCCCGATGAGCTGCTGTGGGAAAACCGTGACGAAGCGCTTTCCCTGGTGGAACAGGATGCGCCCATGCTGCTGCCGTTTGCGCAGCAGCACCTGAGCGCCCCGCTGCTGGATAAGCAGGCCGAATGGTGTGAAGTCTTCGAGCGGGGACGCGCAACGTCGCTGCTGCTGTTCGAGCACGTTCACGCCGAGTCGCGCGATCGCGGTCAGGCGATGGTCGACCTGATGAGCCAGTATGAGAAAGCCGGGCTGGAGCTGGATTGCCGCGAGCTGCCGGACTATCTGCCGCTCTATCTGGAATATCTCAGTATCGTCAGCGACGACGAGGCACGTGAAGGGCTGCAAAACGTCGCGCCTATACTGGCGCTGATTGGAGGCCGCCTGAAACAGCGCGAGGTCGCGCATTACCAGCTGTTTGACGCCCTGCTGTCGCTGGCGGAAACACGGCTTTCCAGCGACAGCGTGGCGAAACAGGTATCCGGTGAAAAACGGGATGATACCCGTCAGGCGCTGGACGCCGTGTGGGAAGAGGAACAGGTCAAGTTTATCGAAGACAACGCCACATCGTGCGACAGTTCGCCGATGCAGCAATATCAACGACGCTTTAGCCAGGACGTCGCGCCGCAGTACGTGGACGTCAGCGCCGGAGGCCCAAAATGACTCATTACCTGAACGTGTTTTTCTATGACATTTATCCGTACATCTGCGCCACCGTCTTTTTCCTTGGCAGCTGGCTGCGCTACGACTACGGGCAGTACACCTGGCGCGCCTCGTCGAGCCAGATGCTCAGCAAGCGCGGGATGAACTGGGCTTCGAACCTGTTTCATATCGGCATTCTGGGGATCTTCTTCGGGCACCTGTTCGGCATGTTAACCCCGCACTGGATGTACGCCTGGTTTTTACCCATCGCGGTTAAACAGCAGTTAGCCATGATTGCGGGGGGCATTTGCGGGGTGCTAACGCTGATTGGCGGCTCTATGCTGCTGATCCGCCGCCTGTTCAACCAGCGGGTACGTGCCACGTCCACCACGCCGGATATTATCATCATGAGTATCCTGCTGCTTCAGTGCATCCTTGGGCTGTCGACCATTCCTTTCTCCGCCCAGTATCCTGACGGAAGCGAGATGATGAAGCTGGTCGGCTGGGCGCAGGGGATCGTGACGTTCAAGGGAGGCTCGTCGGAAATGCTGAGCGGCGTCGCGCCGATCTTCCGCGTGCATCTGGTGCTGGGGATGACGATCTTCCTTATCTTCCCGTTCACCCGCCTGGTGCACGTGTGGAGCGCGCCGTTTGAGTATTTTACCCGTCGCTATCAGGTTGTGAGATCGCGCCGTTAATTTTGTCGGGTGGCGGCTACGCCTTATTCCACCTACGTTCACACTCCCGTAGGCCCGGTAAGGCGTAGCCGCCACCGGGCTATTTCCCCGCCTGCGGATGCGTATCAAACCCCGCCATCACGGCCGTCAGCTCTGCCAGGGTAAAGCCGTGCTTCGGGTCATCAACGCCCAGGCCAAACCGCGCCTGCATCAGCTGATACAGCGCCTCCGCATCCGGCAAATGGATCTGCTCTTCCACATGACCGTTCTGCCAGTGGGTAAAATTAAAGTTGGTCAGCGTTAGCTTGCCCCCGTCCGGCAGGTGGCGACACATCAGCAGGTGATGACGGAAATGGGACTGCGGCCAGTGCGCCGACCAGAAGTTTCCCATCACGTAATCGTTGAAGTACTGGGTCGCCAGGTCAAAATGGTACATCGACTGCCAGTGGTCGTGATGGCGGAATTGCAGTATCCAGTCGTTACCCTCGCTCAGCAAACGATAACGCCCGTGCGGGGTTTCCTGTTCCTCGTTGGCGATCAAACGAATCGGCGCCGTCAGCGTTTGTCCGCCAAATCCCACATCGGCGATCCAGCGCTCGCCGTTCAGCTCAACCAGCAGCAACCGGTGCGTACGCGGCGGCATCTGCGACGGATTGGCCAGCACAACCCGCCCCAGCACGCTGCGCACCGTAAACCCGACTTCGCGCAATACCCGCTCAAACAAGCCGTTTTGCTCGAAGCAATACCCCCCTCGACGTGCGGTGACCAGTTTATCCACCAGACACCCGTCGTCCAGATGGATTTCCCGCGGCAAAACGACGTCGATATTTTCGAAGGGGATCGCGCAGTTATGGTGTAAATGCAGCCCCCGCAGGGTATCGATATTAACCTGTACGGGCTGCTGCCAGCCCGTGCGGGCAAAATAAGCACTCAGAAATGGGGACATGATTTGCTCCAGGAGGTGATATCCCCTGTTTATAAACTATTTTCCCTTTTGCATATGCGTAAAAGTGCTTTTTCGTCATACTCATCGTGTACACGAGGAGATCCTATGAGCCGCTTTCGCCCTGTTGAATTACGTCACGCCAGCCGCCTTCTGAATCACGGTCCAACCGTGCTCATCACCAGCCGGGATGAGACCATCGATCGTCGCAATGTCATGGCCGCCGCATGGTCTATGCCGGTGGAATTTGAACCCCCGCGTATCGCGATTGTGGTAGACAAAAGCGCGTGGTCACGGGAGTTGATCGAACGCAGCGGGAAATTCGGCATTGTGATCCCCGGCGTGGCGGCAGCCAACTGGACCTGGGCGGTCGGCAGCGTCAGCGGGCGCGACGAGGATAAATTTAACTGCTACGGGATCCCGGTTATTTATGGCCCTGAGCTTGACCTGCCGGTTATAGAAGAGAAATGTCTGGCTTGGATGGAGTGCCGGTTATTACCTGTCACCTCTGCGGCAGAGAAATATGACACTCTGTTTGGCGAAGTGGTTTCCGCCGCGGCGGATGAACGCGCATTTGTCGCCGGACGCTGGCAGTTTGACGGGGATAAGCTGAATACGCTGCATCATCTGGGAGCGGGTACGTTTGTCGCGAGCGGGAAAATGGTGAAGGCGCTGGAATGATTTTTTAATTATACCCATATGAATTATATAAAATTTCAATGGCATTTTATGTTTATCATGACGATGTTAAACGGAGGATATTTCAGAAGCTGTTGTATAAACAATCTTTCGTAAAGGAAATATCCATGTCATGGAACAAAGATGGCGCAATATCATATGCGAAATCACACGCGCAGCCCAGCAGCACGGGTAATTGTGCTCGTTACGTAACAGAAGCGATCAGAGCGGGTGGTCGATTAAAACTCCCCAACACGCGTCTGGCAAAAGATATGGGGCGCACATTAGTCAATGCAGGCTTTCACAGGGTATATGATCAACCCCATGCTGGTGACGTCGCAGTTATCCAAAATATAGTTGGTCATGATAGCGGTCACGTTTGTATATACGATGGTCAACAGTGGATCAGCGATTTTGTGCAACGCACCATGTATCCTGGGCAGGCTTACCGCAACATACAACCTCATTACGAACTGTTCAGGCATGATTAATGAAACCACTCTACTTTTTACTTTTCGCCCTGTCTCCGCTCGCGGCCGCAGAAAATATTTATGCACCGGGTCAGGCGGCACTTAAATTCAATCAATGGTATATAGCGCAGTTAGATCAGAACAAACCACCCGTATTCAATCCAGACATTATGAACGAGTACGTAGCCTCAGGGACCATTGCAGCAATTAAAGAAATGTACTCTGGCGACAGTAACGATAAAGATATGCCCGATGCGGATATGTTTATCAAAGCGCAGGACTGGGAAGATGACTGGAATCAGGTAACCGTCTTACATTCTGATTTTGACGCCGTATGCACAAACGTCTATGTCGCATTTGGTAAGAAGCAAGATCATGTTATTGCAGATTGTCTCGTTGAAGAGCAAGGAAAATGGAAAGTGCGATCGGCGACGCTAATTAAGTAACAGGCATAAACTCCCTGTCGCAATAATAAAGACACATGGTAGCCAAATGACTACCATGTGCAATTAATTAACTCTTCACACGCTTCGCAATGATCTCATCCGCCACATTCCGCGGAGCTTCCGCAAAATGATGGAATTCCATCGTATACGTCGCGCGCCCCTGGGACATCGAGCGCAGCGTGGTGGCATAACCAAACATCTCAGCCAGCGGGACGTCAGCGCGAATAATCTGGCTGCCGTACTGCTCTGCCATCCCCTGCACCAGGCCGCGACGGGAGGAGAGATCGCCCATAATGTTCCCGGCATACTCTTCCGGCGTTTCCACCTCAACGTGCATGACCGGCTCAAGAATAACCGGGTCCGCCCGCCGTGCGCCCTCTTTGAAGCCGAGGATCGCCGCCATGCGGAAGGCCATCTCCGAGGAGTCAACGTCATGGTAAGAACCAAACGTCAGGGTCGCTTTCACATCCACCACCGGATAGCCCGCCAGCACACCCGTATTCATGGCTTCTCGCAACCCTTTTTCCACCGACGGGATGTACTCCCGCGGCACCACCCCGCCTTTGGTGGCATCTTCAAACACAAAACCACTCCCGGCTGCTAACGGCTCAAGGCTCAGGACCACATGACCGTACTGCCCTTTCCCGCCGGACTGTCGGACAAATTTACCTTCAATATCCTTCACCGCTTTACGCAGGGTTTCACGGTAGGTGACCTGCGGACGACCAATGTTCGCCTCAACGCCAAACTCGCGCTTCATGCGGTCGACGATGATCTCCAGATGCAGCTCGCCCATCCCGGAGATAATCGTCTGACCGGACTCTTCGTCCGTGTGCAGGCGGAACGACGGATCTTCCGCCGCCAGGCGCTGTAGAGCGATCCCCATTTTCTCCTGATCGGCCTTGGTTTTCGGCTCAATCGCAAGCGAAATAACCGGGTCCGGGAACTCCATCCGTTCAAGGGTGATCACCGCATTCGGGTCGGTCAGCGTGTCACCGGTGGTGACGTCTTTCAGCCCGACACAGGCTGCGATATCCCCTGCGCGCAGCTCGTCCACCTCATGGCGATCGTTGGCATGCATCAGCACGATGCGCCCGATACGCTCTTTCTTGCCCTTCACCGGGTTGTACACCGCGTCGCCTTTACGCAGTATGCCGGAATAGACGCGGATGAAGGTCAGCTGGCCGACGTACGGATCGCTCATCAGCTTGAAGGCCAGCGCCGAGAACGGTTCATCATCGCTTGGGTGGCGCTCGGCGTGCTGTCCGTCTTCGTCTACCCCATCAATAGCGGGCACGTCCAGTGGAGACGGCATCAATTCAATCACCGCGTCGAGCATGCGCTGCACGCCCTTGTTCTTGAAAGCGCTGCCGCACAGCATGGGCTGTATTTCACCGGAGATAGTCCGGATCCGCAGTCCTTTGATGATTTCCGCTTCATCCAGTTCGCCCGTCTCAAGATACTTATCCATAAGCTCATCGCTGGCTTCTGCCGCAGACGAGACCATTTTTTCTCGCCACGTCTGGGCGGTACTCAGCAGATCGTCAGGCACCGGCGCGTAGCTAAATGCCATGCCCTGCGTCGCATCGTCCCACAAAATGGTGCGCATCTTGATGAGATCCACCACGCCGGTGAAGTGTTCTTCTGCCCCCACGGGGATCACAATCGGGACAGGATTGGCTTTCAGCCGCTCCTGCATCATCCGCACCACGCGGAAGAAATCTGCGCCCGGGCGGTCCATTTTGTTGACGAATGCCAGACGCGGAACATGATATTTATTCGCCTGACGCCAGACGGTTTCCGACTGCGGCTGCACGCCACCGACGGAGTCATAGACCATTACCGCGCCGTCGAGCACACGCATGGAACGTTCCACCTCAATGGTGAAATCCACGTGCCCGGGGGTGTCGATAATATTGATGCGGTGCGGTTCAAAGCCTCTGTCCATACCAGGCCAGAAACAGCTTACCGCCGCCGACGTAATGGTGATCCCGCGCTCCTGCTCCTGCGCCATCCAGTCGGTGGTTGCCGCGCCATCGTGTACTTCACCCAGCTTGTGGCTCATCCCGGTGTAAAACAGGATGCGCTCAGTGGTGGTTGTTTTGCCCGCATCGATATGCGCGGAGATACCGATGTTGCGATAACGTTCGAGTGGAATGGGTCGGGGCATGTTATTTCCTTAAGTCTTCAAGACTGGTTTGTGACGACCGGGATGGTCGCGTATTCGTTCGTTTGTTATAATAGTCCCATTGTACGAGTATTATCGAACTATTTTTTAACGGTTGACCTATTGTTGATATAGCTCAATCTCACGCGAGACGCAGGAAAACGATGATCCCAAACCACCCGGAACCTGAACAAATAGTGTTGGAAAATGTGCTGTTCGCCCTCGGCAACCCGCTGCGATTAGCGATTATTCGCAGGCTGGCCGACGGCAGCGAACTGAGCTGTAACGCGCTGCGCCCGGAAGAGGTGGTGAAATCCACTATGACTCACCACTGGCGCGTGCTGCGCGACAGCGGCGTGATCTGGCAGCGCCCGCAGGGGCGCGAGAATATGATCTCACTGAGAAGAGAGGATCTGGACGCCCGCTTTCCGGGACTGCTGGCGATCCTGCTCCAGGCTAAGTAGCGGCAGCATCCTCAAGACGATAAACCGGAATGCGCCGTGTTGTTCCGGTAAAGGTGTCGAACACCTCCGTATCGGACGTCACTATTCTCATCCCGGTCTTCCTTAACCGCTGCACGTCGGCGGCTATGCGCTGGAGGCCAAACCAGAAAAGCCCGTCAAGCGCGGTGACCGCAAGCCCCTGTTCCAGCGCCAGCTGGAGGCGCTCGCGGGGGGCTTTCACCTGCTGAGCGATTTGCCGGTAAGGCACTTCCGAACCACCGGACGCATCGATCCGCTGAATACGGGTCTTCAGGTGGTAGGTAAATTCATCTGGTATGCCGTTCAAATCCTGTTTAAGGCTGTAAACGCAGCCAAACCGCTTGCCGTTGAACAGGACATTTTTTTGACTGAGCTGGAACTCATTTCTGATGCCATCAATCAGCTGCGGTGAACGGGTAAGAAGTAACCGGAAGGGAAGCTCAAAGCTGGTCACATAATCCACGTTCAGCAGCGCGAGACGCAGCCGCTCTTCTGCCCCGGATTTCTGGTCATGACACTCGCGCATCACCTCGGCCCACTGGCGCGTCAAACGTTCGGGCTCGCCGGCTTCGGTAAGGAGGTATTTTTCAAGATGATAATCGACTCTTCCGGTCATGTGGGGCATCCCGTCAATGTGGATGCGCTAATTCTATCCAGCGCGGCAGGATTTATAAAGGGCGGAGCGCACCGGCATCCGCCCTGACCGACTACTGCTGGATACTCGACCGGTCCGAAATATCGCTGGCAGATAAGGTTCTTGCAGTAGACGCGACCTGTTTTTTGCGTTTATACCGGTCCGGCTGGCCTTCAGGGCGGGTTTTGAACCGGCGATGCAGCCACATATATTGCTCAGGCGCCATCATCACGGCGCGCTCAATCGCTCTGTTCATTTGCGTGGCCACCGACGCTTTATCGCCTCCCTGCAAGGTATCGCTGATATCTTCCAGAATAAGCAGCTCATACCCTGTGCCATCTGCTTTTCGGCGCGGTACAAACGGGATCACGGCCGGTCTGGCACTTTTCACCAGCATGTAGCTCCCGGCAGTTGTCGCGGCGTCCGGGACGGCAAAAAACGGCACAAACACGCTATTCGTTTTGCCATAGTCGTGGTCCGGGGCATACCACAGGATCTCGTTTTGCTTCAGTGCGCGGATCATGCCCTTCAGGTCATAGCGGTCAAGCATGGTTTTATTGGAACGCAGACGACCGCGCGTTTGCAGCCAGTCGAGCAACGCATTATTGTTGGGACGATACACACCAATACCCGCGTTGAGCATGCCAAAGATGCGTGCGCCTAATTCCAGCGTGAGAAAATGCATGCCAATGAGCACCACGCCCCTACCTTGCGCCCGCGCCTGTTCCATATGTTCGTAGCCGGTCACGCTGAAGTGTTTCCGCACGCGCCAGTTAGGCCAGAACCACGCTATCCCGGTTTCGATGACGCCCATTCCAACCGATTCAAAATTACGCTCAAGTAAACGCTCGCGCTCGTCCTCTTTCATATCAGGAAAGCAAAGCTCAAGATTTCGTCTGGCGATCTCCACGCGGCGTGGAAGCAGGCGCATAGCCAGACGCCCAAGCCTGTGACCTGTTTTCAACAGCAGCGGGTACGGAAGCTGAACCGTGCACCAGAGCGCGGCAATGCCTGCCCAGCTGAGCCAGTAACGAGGATGAATAAAGGCGAGTGAAAACTGAGGTAATTTTGTCATGGAAAAATTATCCTTTTACTAATTTGTACTTAATCTGGTGCAGTTGCAGTGCTTACCTGCTGATTTAACGAATATTGTTCGGAAGGATGAATTGTAGCGGAATCGTTATGGTTTTTATTATCGATTTTTGCGAAAGGGAATAAAAGTGGGGATCGCCGGGTGATATTGCACCACCCGGCAGGCAAGTTACATCGAATAGCCGGGCTTCTTAATCAGTTCATCCAGTTTCGGGCCGATCTCGGTATCCCAGACCTGCGCCTTCCAGTCAGCTTCCTGAATCTCCTGAAGCGCCACGGAGATTGAGCGATCTTTGCTGTTCAGATGACGGGCGATCGCTTCGGCGATATCCGCCGCCAGGGCCGTTTTTTGTTCGTCAGTCAGATCGCGTGGAAAACATTTGATATCAACGTGTGGCATGGGCAGGGCTCCTTTTATAGGTGAGCGTTCCACGTTATCAGATTATATCGTTAGCTTTTAGCACCTTGTGCAGTTCCGGCAGCGCGCAGACGGCATCCGCGACGGCGGTAATATTAGGCGTGTTGGTGGCAAACCACTCATGGCGTGGACCCCAGGTACGCGCAACGGCAATATAGACGTCAAGCAGCGTCAGCTGTTTGCCAAACGAAAACGGCGAGGCGCTGAGCTGGCTGTCGAACCACAGATAAAGCGATTTTCGGTACTCAATGCAGTTTTTCTTCAACTGTTCCGGGGCATCAGGCACCCAGCGTTCCGGGTAATCTGCATACGTAAAGGTGGGATAGACGTTCGCCACAAACCAGATGAGCAGGCGCTGAAACTGCTGGCGCTCGGCCTGCCCAACGGGCGGCGCGAGGTCGGGACGTCTGTCGAGCACCATCAGGGCGATCGCCGCGGTTTCCGTCACGATCGCCCCGTTTTCCAGCTCCAGCGTCGGCACCTGGCACAGCGGGTTCAGTTTCAACAGCAATTCGCGCTGCGGGCCGGGCTGGTCAAACCCGTCCACGTTGACGAACTGATACGGGATGTCTGCCAGAGTCAGCATCACTTCACTGATTGCCGATCCCCAGCCAGGTACGCCATAGAGTTTGATCATGTTGCCCCCTCAGGGATGAAAACCCTAAGTGTATACCCGTCATACTTCAAGTTGCAGGTGCGTTGGCTGCATTCACTCACCCCAGTCACGTACTTATGTACGCTCCCGGGGATTCGTTCCCTTGCCGCCTTCCTGTAACTCGAATTATTTAGGGTATAGAGCACCATTAGTAGGTTATCCCGGGCGGATTAACGTCTGAAGACGTCACCGCTTCGCCCGCTTCCCCCCAGCGCGCCAGCACCTTTTGATACTCCCCGCGCTTAATCGCACCGTCCAGCGCAGCCTGCAACGCATACACCAGCCCATTACCTTTTTTGGTTGTGGTGGCGACATAGGCTTTCTTCGGGCCTAAACCCACGACGCGGGTTTTGCCGGTTAACGCGGCTTTGTAGGCCGAAACGGACTGCGGTCCAAAGAACACATCCGCCCTGCCGGACTGAATATAAAGATTGCCTGAGGCGTCGTCGGTCAGGTAAACCGGCAACGCAGGCTCGCGCCCGGCCTTTTTATTCTCTTCGTTCCAGCCCAGCAGAATACGCTCCTGATTGGTGCCAGACCCGACAATCACCTTTTTCCCGGCCAGATCTTTCGCACTGGTGATCGACTGTACGTTGCTGGTGGATTTCACCGAGAATGCCAGGGAATCGACGCGATAGGTCGCAAAATCGAACTTCTCCTTACGTTGCTCGGTGACGGCGATATTCACCAACGCCACGTCATAGCGCCCGGAAGTGATCCCCAGCGGCCAGTCTTCCCACGCCGTTGGCACCAGCTTCAGCTTCAGCCCCAGACTGCCCGCCAGCAACCGGGCGATATCCGGGTCGCTGCCAATACGGGTGCGGTTATCACTGGCCAGCAGCGCAAGCGGCGGAGAATTCAGGGCTGAAATCGCCACCGTGAGGGTACCCGGCTCAACAAATTTATAGTTCGCCGGGATTTTCGCCACTGCCTGTTGATCAACCGTCACCGGCAGCGGCTGTTCGTTGGCCTTTAAATCAATGCTGGCGTGGCTCGCCGTCGTGAAGACCAGCCCCGCCAGGAGTCCATATTTCATCTGCGCTCCTTACAGCACTTTTGAGAGGAACTGGCGCGTTCGCGGATGAGACGGTCGGTTTAAAACGTCATCGCTGCTGCCCTGCTCCACAATTTTACCGTCGACCATAAATACCACCTGGTCCGCCACTTCCCGGGCAAAGCCGATCTCATGGGTGACCACCACCAGCGTAGTGCCGGAACGGGCGAGTTTTTTAATCACGTCCAGCACTTCGCCAACCAGTTCCGGATCCAGCGCCGAGGTTGGTTCATCAAACAGCATCACGCGCGGGCGCAGCGCCAGCGCGCGGGCAATGGCGATACGCTGCTGCTGGCCGCCGGAGAGGTGACGCGACCAGGCATCGGCTTTATCGCGCAGTCCTACCACATCCAGCAGGCTGTAGGCGTTTTCAACAGCCTCTTTTTTACTGAACTTTTTATGCGCGATGGGTGCTTCAATCAGGTTTTCCAGCACCGTGAGATGCGGAAAAAGATTGAAGTTCTGAAACACGTACCCAACGTTGACGCGCTGTTTGAGGATCTCTTTCTCTTTGAGTTCGTAGAGTTTGTCACCCTGACGGCGATAGCCGATGTAATCCCCGTCAATCTGAATAAAGCCTTCGTCTACGCGCTCCAGATGGTTAATGGCGCGCAGCAGCGTCGATTTTCCCGATCCAGAGGGGCCGAGGATCACCGTCACGGAGCCCGGCGGGATCTCAAGCGTGACGTTATCGAGCGCTTTATGTCGGCCAAAAAACTTACTGACGCCGGTAATGGAAATGTGACCTTCAGGAGAGGCTTGCATGAACAGGCTCCTGTGCTGGCGAAGTGGTGACCGAACGCGAGCGACTCGCCGCCCGGTTCTGGTTTACGGCGGAGCGGCGCTCGCTGCGGGCGAGTCCACGCTCAATAACATGCTGGATGGCAGACAGTACGGTGGTGATCACCAGATACCAGACGGCCCCCACCATCAACAGCGGGATCACCTCCTGGGTGCGGTTGTAGATCATCTGGATCGTGTAGAACAGTTCCGGCATCGCCAGCACGTACACCATCGCCGTCCCTTTGGCGAGGCTGATAATTTCGTTAAACCCGGACGGCAGGATGGTGCGCAGTGCCTGCGGGAGAATTATGCGCACGGTGCGACGCCACGCCGGCAGACCTAGCGCAGCGGCCGCCTCATACTGACCGTGGTCGACCCCAAGGAAGCCCCCGCGAATGATCTCCGCAGTATAGGCGCTCTGCACCAGCGTCAGCCCCACGATGGCGGTAGAAAACTGCCCGAGAACGTTGATGGTTTCAAAGCTGCCCCAGGTAATGTCGGTAAAAGGCACGCCGAGAGAGAGCGTGTCGTAGAGATAGGAGAAGTTATAGAGGATAATCAGCACCACGATCAGCGGCAGCGATCGGAACAGCCAGATGTAACCCCACGCCAGGCTGCTCAACAGCCATGATGACGAGAGCCGCGCCAGCGCCAGCATGCCGCCAATCACCACGCTCAGTACGGTGCTTATCAACGTCAGCAGCAGCGTCTGGCCGACGCCTTCGAGGATCACCGGGTCGAAGAACCAGCGGGCAAATACCGCCCACTCCCAGCGCGGATTAAAGGCCACGGACTGAATCACGACCGCCAGCACAAACAGCGCCACCACGGCGCCAGCAGCGCGCAGCGGATAACGTGCCGGGACCACTTTTATGGTTTCAACGTTGCTCATCGTCGCTCCTTATGCGGTTTTGCTGAGCGCTTCGCGGATCAGCGTCTTGGTGAAACGCAGCCGACCGTCGAACGGCGGCTGGCTGTACTCTTCCGGGTCGCGGTTGAGATCGAACTGCGGCTGATACCCCTGGCTGAGATAGAGCCGCACCGCCTCCGGCTGACGAAACCCCGTGGTCAGGTAGATGTGGCTGTAGCCCGCCAGCACCGCCCGGCGCTCCAGCTCCTGTATCACGCGCGCGGCCAGCCCCTGCTGGCGCAGCGTTTTATTCGTCCAGATACGTTTGATCTCTGCGGTATGTTCGTCGAAGGGCTTATACGCCCCGGTGGCGATGATCTCGCCATCGCGCTCCAGAACGATAAACAGCCCCTGCGGCGCCAGGTACCACTCTGTCAGCTCGACTTCCGCATCCTTTGAAAAGTAGTCGCCGTAACGAGCGGCGTATTCACCAAAAAGCCCCTCGATAATGGGCTGAAGATCGGCATCTTCCGGCGAAACGTCACGAAATTGTTCGCGCATAGCGCCTCCTTAATCGCCCAGACCCGCCGGGTTAACTTCGGAACTGGAGATACGCTCCACGCCTTCCCCCCAGCGGTTCAGCACTTTGTCGTAATCTCCGTTCTTGATCGCGCCGTTCAGCGCGGTTTGAACCGGTTCGACCAGGCCGCTGCCTTTTTTCAGCGTCACCGCGATATGCGCTGCCTTCGGCCAGCCGCCGTCGACGCTGCCGACCAGTTTGGTTTTACCGTTAAGCGCCGCTTTCCAGGCACCGATCACGTTCGGGCCAAAGTAGGCGTCCGCGCGTCCGGACTGAAGCGCCAGCGTTTGGGCCGCGTCGTCTTTGGTGTAGATCGGCGTAAAGGGTTTAAGCCCTTTTTTGAGGTTCTCTTCGTTCCATGCCAGCAGGATGGCCTCCTGGTTGGTGCCGGAACCCACGATGATGCGCAGCCCGGCGATATCCTCTGCCTTCACAAGCGAGTTGATCGGACTGGTGGATTTCACGTAGAAGCCAAGTGAATCCTTGCGGTAGGTGGCGAAGTCGAACTTCTCTTTGCGCGCTTTAGTGACGGTGATGTTGCTGATAGCCGCGTCGTATTTCCCGGAGGCAACCCCCAACGGCCAGTCCTCCCAAGAGGTGGGCACCACGTTCAGCTCCAGTCCGAGGCTGTCCGCTACCAGACGCGCGATGTCGACCTCACTTCCCAGCAGAGTTTTGTTGTCGTCGGAAAAGACCGTCAGTGGCGGTTGATTCAGTCCCGCCACCGCCACGGTAAATTTCCCCGGCACGGCAAAACGATAGTCTTTCGGCAGTTGCGCGATCGCATCGCTGTTTTTGGCGGTATTGATCGGCGTTTTATTGGCCTCAATGCTCACGCCGGTGCCGTTAATATTGACGTTCTCTGCCCAGACGGCAGGGGTAAAGGCCAGCGCAAGCGCCAGAATAAGCGATGATTTCTGCATAGCGTTTTTCTCTTTTATTGTTGTGTGAACTGATTTTTGGGCTCGTCTAAGCCCAGACTTTCGCGCAGCGTGGTGCCGGGATAGTCGGTGCGGAACAGGCCGCGCGCCTGTAAAACGGGCACCACCTGGTCGACAAAGCGCGGGAAGGTGTCCGGCGTGCCGCCCTGAATGATGAAGCCATCCGCCGCCTTCTCTTCGAACCAGGCCTGTAAACCATCGGCCACCTGCTCCGGTGTGCCGGAAAAACGCGGGCGCGGCGATGCGGCTTCCAGCGCGACCTGACGCAGAGTTAAGTTGCGCTCACGGGCGTTACGCTTGATTTCATCGGTGGTGCTGCGAAAGCTGTTTTTGCCCAAATCGCCAATATCCGGGAACGGCGCGTCGAGGGGATACTGGCTGAAGTCGTGATGCTCGAAATATCGTCCGAGGTAATTCAGCGCATCATTAATGGAGACCAGTGCCGCCGTAGTTTGATACTGGTTTTCTACGTCATCGGCGTCGTTTCCAACAATCACGCTGACGCCCTGGAATATATGTAAATCCTCTGCGCGACGGCCGTGACTTTCCAGCTGCTGTTTAACATCGCGGTAAAAAGCCTGGGCTTCTTCCCGCGTGTCATGGTGGGTAAAGATGGCGTCAGCGTGTTTTGCCGCCAGCTTTTTACCGTCGTCGGACGCACCAGCCTGAAAGACAATCGGACGTCCCTGCGGCGTGCGGCCAATATTCAGCGGGCCGGAAACCTGGAAGAAATCACCGTGGTGATCAAGAGTATGCAGTTTCGACGCATCAAAGAACTGTCCGCTCTCTTTATTGCGGATAAAGGCATCCCCTTCCCAGGAATCCCACAGCCCCTTCACCACGTCGAGATACTCATCGGCAATGCGGTAGCGCAGCGCATGCTCCGGGTGTTTTTCACGTGAGAAGTTCTTCGCTGACCCTTCCAGCGGTGACGTCACCACGTTCCAGCCCGCGCGTCCGTTGCTCAGGTGATCGAGGCTGGCGAACTGGCGTGCAACGGTGAAAGGCTCACTGTACGAGGTGGATAACGTGCCGACCAGCCCCAGGCGCGAGGTGATACTCGCCAGCGCGGACAACACTGTCAGCGGCTCAAAGCGGTTTAAAAAATGCGGAATGGATTTCTCGTTAATATAAAGGCCGTCGGCCACAAATATAAAGTCGAGCTTGCCCTCTTCTGCTTTTAAAGCCGTTTCTTTAACGAAATCAAAATTAATGCTGGCATCCGCGACCGCCGCGGGATGGCGCCAGGCAGACATATTACCGGATGCACCATGCAAAATGGTCCCCAGCCGCAATTGACGATGTGCAGTCATATTCACCTCAAATTAATTAAACGTGTTGCAGGGCTTTTTCCGCGAGCTGAGCAAAATAGCGGGCAGCGGGTTCGATTAATGCTTCGTCCGGGTTAAATGCCGGGTGATGTAACCCAAACGGACTGTTGCTGCCAATGCTGACAAACGCGCCGGGTATGTTTTGCAGATAGACCGCGAAATCCTCCCCGCCCATGTGCAGTTCCGCATGCCGGGTTTCATATCCCGCTTCGCGCGCGACCGAGGTGGCAAACACGGCCCAGTGCTCATCGTTCACCAGCGCGGTGGGCCCGGCGTACCAGGTGATGTTGATCTGCGCGCTAAAGGCGCTGGCAAATCCGGCGGCGATTTCACCGACGCGCGCTTTCACGTTCTGCTGCACTTCCGTGCGGTGCGTGCGCAGCGTGCCCTCCAGCTCAACGCTTTCCGGCAGCACATTCCAGGTATTCCCCCCGGCGATGCGCGTCACGCTCAGAACAACCGAATCCAGCGTGTTGACGTTACGGCTGGCTACGCTTTGCAGCGCTGTTACCAGCTGGCTTGCCAGCACGATGGCGTCGTTGCCTTCGTGGGGACGTGCGGCATGCGCGCCTTTGCCGGTCACGTGAATAACGAAGCGATCAACGTTGGCATAGAACGGGCCGCCGCGCGTGGCAAACTCGCCGACCGGCAGTGACGGCTCGTTATGCATCCCGAAAATCGCGCGTACGTCGCGTAACGCCCCGGCACGCACCATGCTTTTCGCTCCGCCGAAATTTTCTTCCGCAGGCTGGAACAGGATCCGCACGCGACCGTTGAGCGAGGCTTCCCGCTCTTTCAGCTTTAGCGCGGCGCCGAGGATCACGCTGGTGTGAATGTCGTGTCCGCAGGCATGCATCACCCCGGCACGCCGGGAGCTAAACGGCACCCCGCTGCGCTCGTCGATGGGTAACGCGTCGATATCGGCGCGCAGCGCAACCAGTGCGTTGCCCGTGCCGATCTCCGCAACCAGCCCGGTCTGGAGATCGTAAGGCAGCGGTGCAATCCCGGCTGCCGTCAGCCACTCGCGCAGGCGGGCCGTTGTTTCGACCTCCTGACCGGAGAGTTCAGGGTTCTGGTGCAGCTCACGGCGCCAGGCAATCAGTTGTTCGCTAAAGCTCATACGGTAACCTCCCTGTTAAGACGCGCCTCGGCCAGCAGTCGCAGGGACTGCACGCGCGTTGCGCCATCAGCGACCGGCGTGTCGATGATAAATTCGTCAATCCCCCACTGCTGATGCAGCGCGTTGAGCTGTTCATGCACCGACGCCGCCGTTCCGGCCAGCAGAGACTGCGCCCGACGCGCGATGCGCACCGGTTCACTCCCCGCCTGCCGCGCAAAGGCGTAGGCCTGTTCT
>NZ_QFRV01000079.1:0-19946 GCF_004136805.1 Enterobacter cloacae complex sp. GF14B | reverse complement strand
CGCCGGAGAGCTCGCGCGGGCGACGCTTGAGCAGGCCGTCCAGCTCCAGAATGCGCGCGGCCTCTTTCACGCGCTCCTCGATATGGCCTTTGCCCATACCGCGAATTTTCAGCCCCCAGGCCATGTTCTCTTCCACGCTCATGTGCGGATAGAGGGCGTAGTTCTGGAATACCATCGCGATGCCGCGATCTTTGGGTTCCATCTCGGTAACGCGCTGGCGGTCAATCCAGATATCCCCGGACGTCACACGCTCCAGCCCGGCCACCATACGCAGCAGGGTGGATTTTCCGCAGCCGGACGGGCCGACCATCACGATAAATTCCCCGTCCGCCACGTCGAGCGTCAGCGGCTGAATGACTTGGGTTTTGCCGTCCCAGCTTTTGGTTACTGCCTGTAATTTTAAACCTGCCATCTTATTTCTCGCTATCGACCAGGCCGCGGACAAACGCGCGCTGCATGGCTAAAACAATGACTACGGGTGGGATAAGGGTGAGTAGCATCGCCGCCATCACCTGGTTCCAGAGGGTGGTGCCTTCGCCGGTGGCGATCATGCCTTTGATGCCCGCCACGGCGGTGCCGAGGTTGACGTCCTGAACGATCAGCAGCGGCCACAGATACTGGTTCCAGCCGTAGATAAAGGTGATCACAAACAGCGCCGCGAGATTGGTTTTCGACAGCGGCAGCACGATGTCGCGGAAGAAGCGCATCGGCGAGGCCCCGTCAATGCGCGCGGCTTCAATCAGCTCGTCCGGCAGGGTCATAAAGAACTGGCGAAACAGGAAGGTGGCGGTCGCCGAGGCCATCAGCGGCAGGGTCAAGCCCGCGTAGCTGTCGAGCATCTTCAGGTTGGCGATCACCTCCACCGTCGGGAAGATACGCACCTCCACCGGCAGCATCAGGGTGATGAAAATCATCCAGAAAAACAGGTTACGCAACGGAAAGCGGAACCAGACGATGGCGAAGGCCGAAAGCATCGACACGGTGATTTTGCCGACGGTGATGCCGAACGCCATGATGAAACTGTTGAGCATCATCAGCCAGAACGGCGCGCTGTTAGCGCCCACGCCCTGCGTCCAGATAGTTTTCATGTTCTCGAAAAGATGCGTGCCTGGGATCAGCGTCATTGGCGTGTCGAACACCGCTTTGGTGTCCAGCGTGGCGGCGACGAAGGCCACGTACAGTGGGAACAGGATGACGAGGATGCCCAGAATCAGCAGGGTATGGCTGAAAATCGTCAGCCCGTGACGGTTCTCAATCATTGGTAGCGCACCTTACTTTCGACATAGCGGAACTGCACCACCGTGAGGATGATGACGAGGAACATCAGCACGACCGACTGTGCAGCAGAGGCTGAGAGATCAAGCCCGGCAAAGCCCTCGCGGTAGATCTTGTAAATCAGCGTGGTGGTTGCCTGCACCGGGCCGCCCGCGGTGGCGGCGTCGATCACCGGGAAGGTGTCGAAGAAGGCGTACACCAGGTTCACCACCAGCAGGAAGAAACTCACCGGGGCGATCAGCGGCAGCGACAGCCGGAAGAAGCGGCGCACCGGCCCTGCGCCGTCGATGGCGGCGGCCTCCACCAGCGAACGCGGGATAGACTGTAGCGCGGCAAAGAAAAACAGGAAGTTATAGCTGATCTGCTTCCACACCGAGGCGAACACCACCAGGAACATCGCCTGACCGCTATTCTGGGCGTGGTTCCAGTCATAGCCAAACTCACCCAGGAAGTGGGTAATCAGCCCGCGGCCCGGGTTAAACAGGAAGATCCACAGCACGGCGGCCACGGCGGGAGCCACGGCGTAGGGCAGCAGCATCAGGGTCTGATACAGACGGCTGCCCCGTACTACGTAATCCACCAGCGCGGCGAAAAACAGCGACGCGACAAGACCGCTGACGGTGACCAGCGCGCTGAATTTGATCGTCGTCCAGAAGGAATCCAGGTAGTAGCTGTCGTGGAACAGCGCGGTAAAGTTGTCCAGCCCGACAAACTGGCTGGAAAGCCCGAACGGATCGACGCTTTGTACCGAGTACCACAGCGCTTCGCCCGCAGGCCAGATAAAGAAGATGACGGTGATGACCAGCTGCGGCGCGACCAACAGGTACGGCAGCCAGCGGGAACGGAACACCGGACGGGATGATGACATAGGTTAGCTCAGGTTGGTTTCCCCTCACCCCGTCCCTCTCCCAAAGGGAGGGGGTTAGGGTGAGGGCAAAAAGATTAAGACTTCGTCGACTGCTCAAAGCGGCGCAGCAGCTGATTCCCGCGCTCTACCGCGGAATCCAGCGCCTGCTGTGGCGTTTTCTTCCCGGTCCAGACGCTTTCCAGCTCTTCATCGACGATGGTGCGGATCTGCGGCATGTTGCCCAGACGCAGGCCTTTGGTGAACGGCAACGGCGGCTTGTTCAGCATCTGACGCGTCGCGATATCCGCGCCCGGGTTCTTGCTGTAGAAGCCCTGCTCGCGGGTCAGGTCGTACGCGGCTTTGGTGATCGGCAGGTAGCCGGTCTTCTGGTGCCACTCGGCGGCGTTTTCCGGCTTCGCCAAGAAGTCGAGGAACTCGGCCACGCCTTTGTAGGTGCCGTTGTCTTTACCCTGCATCACCCACAGGCTCGCCCCGCCGATGATGGCATTCTGCGGCGCGCCTTTGACGTCAGCGTCGTACGGCATCATGCCCACGCCGTAATTGAATTTGGCGTAGTGACGGATGTCTGCCAGCGAGCCAGATGAGGCGGTGGTAATGGCGCAGTCGCCGTTGTAGAACTTCTCGGTGGATTCGTCTTTACGCCCGAAGTAGCTGAAGTCGCCCTTCTTATTGAGTGCTTCCAGCAGCGCGATGTGCTTCACCTGCTCCGGCTTGTTGAACTCCAGCACCGCGTCGGTACCGTCGAAGCCGTTGTTTTTGGTGGCAACCGGCAGGCCGTGCCAGGCGCTGAAGTTTTCAATCTGGATCCAGCCCTGCCAGCCGCTGGCGTAGCCGCACTTCATCCCCGCCGCTTTCAGCTTCGCGGTGTATTCGGCCAGGTCCTGCCAGGTTTTTGGCGGCTGCTCCGGATCTAAACCGGCTTTCCTGAAGGCGTCTTTGTTGTAGTACAGCACTGGCGTAGAGCTGTTAAACGGCTGGGACAGCAGATGCCCGCTTTTGGAATCCGTGTAGTATCCCGCCACGGTTGGCACGAACTGGGACTCGTCAAAGTTAATGCCCGCCTCTTTGAACACCTCGTACACCGGCTTGATGGCTTTGGAGGCCATCATGGTCGCGGTGCCCACTTCATAAACCTGTAACAGCGCAGGCGCGTTACCGGTACGGAAGGCGGCGATGCCCGCGCTCAGGCTCTGCTCGTAGTTGCCTTTGTACACCGGCACAATTTTGTAATCCGGGTGGGTGTCGTTGAAACGTTGCGCCAGGGAGTCAACCTCTTTACCCAACTCTCCTTCCATGGAATGCCAGAACGGAATGGTCGTCACAGCCATTGCGTTCGTCGCAAAAGCCAGACCCAGTGCCAGACCCAAAGCTGTGTGTCGTAACGATGTCATTGTCATCTCTCTTATTGTGCCGGATGCGCGATATCACGCGTTTTATGCTCGCGAGGTAACATGACATGCTCGAATGACAGAAAAATAACTGTTTGTTTACAGACAGGTGACAGCCAGGCGTCAGAGGGATGATGGTTGTGTGAAGGGGTTTAGATGTTGGGTGCGGTCTGGTGCCCTCACCCCGGCCCTCTCCCACGGGGAGAGGGAGAAAAGCGATCGGTTCCCTCTCCCTTGAGGGAGAGGGTTAGGGTGAGGGGGAAATGCGATTAACCGCCTAAATACGCACTCCGCACCGCCTCGTTCGCCAGCAGCGCGTCACCGGTATCGGAGAGCACCACGCGCCCATTCTCCAGCACATAGCCGCGGTCAGCGAGCTTCAGCGCCTGGTTGGCGTTCTGTTCGACGAGGAAGATGGTCATCCCCTCTTTGCGCAGCTGCTCAATGGTATCGAAAATCTGCTGGATGATGATGGGCGCAAGACCGAGCGACGGTTCATCCAGCAACAGCAGACGCGGCTGGCTCATCAGCGCGCGGCCAATCGCCAGCATCTGTTGCTCGCCGCCGGACATGGTGCCCGCGCGCTGAATACGACGCTCCCACAGGCGCGGGAAGAGTTCGTACACCCACTTGATGCGGGTCTGGTATTCATCCCGGTGGGCGAAGAAACCGCCCATCGCCAGATTCTCTTCCACCGTCATGCGGGAGAATACGCGACGCCCTTCCGGGACAATCGCCACCGCTTCACGCATGATTCTGGCGGTCTGCCAGTCGGTGATGTCTTTACCATCAAACACAATCCGCCCGCTGGTGGCGCGCGGGTCGCCGCACAGGGTGCCGAGCAGCGTGGTTTTGCCCGCGCCGTTAGCCCCAATCAGGGTGACGATTTCGCCCTGATTGATATGCAGGCTGACATCGTGCAGCGCCTGAATTTTGCCGTAGTGCGCGTTGACCTTGTCGAACGTTAACATCGCTTTTTCCATCTTATGCCTCACCAAGGTATGCGCGGATCACGTCCGGGTTGTTGCGGATCTCTTCCGGCGTGCCGTTTGCCAGCGGCGTGCCCTGGTTTACCACGTAGATACGGTCCGAAATGCCCATCACCAGCTTCATGTCATGCTCAATCAGCAGGATGGTGGTGTCGTGATGGTCGCGCAGCTCGGCAATCAGCTCGTCCAGTTCTTTGGTCTCTTTCGGATTGAGACCTGCCGCTGGTTCGTCGAGCATCAGGATCTCCGGCTGCGTCACCATGCAGCGCACAATCTCCAGGCGACGCTGATCCCCGTAAGCGAGGTTGCTCGCCTGACGGTTGGCGTGCTGGAGCAGGCCGATACGGTCGAGCCAGGTCGCGGCGCGATCGAGCGCCTCTTCCTGCGTGCGGCGGAAGGCCGGGGTTTTCAGCAGGCCGGAGAAGAGGCCGGTTTTCAGCTGCTGATGTTGCGCCACCAGCAGGTTCTCAATCACCGTCATCTCGCGGAACAGACGCACGTGCTGGAAGGTACGCACCACGCCCATGCGGGCAATCTGCTGGCCCGGCAGCCCTTCAAGATGCTGATCGCGCAGCATGATGGTGCCGCCCGTCGGCTTGTAGAAGCCGGTCAGGCAGTTGAAGACCGTGGTTTTTCCCGCGCCGTTCGGGCCAATCAGGGAGACAATCTCTTTCTTGTGCAGATCCAGATTCACATTGTTGACCGCCAGCAGGCCGCCAAAACGCATCATCAGGCCGTTAACGGATAATAAAGGCTTCATGCCTGCTCTCCTTTCGCCTGTGTGCGTTTCAGCTTCAGCTGTGGACGGGTCATCGGCAGGAGACCCTGCGGACGCCAGATCATCATCAGCACCATCAAACCACCCAGCATTAACATGCTGTATTCGTTAAAGTCGCGCATCAGCTCGCGGGAGACCACCAGCAGGATAGCCGCGAGGATCACGGCGAACTGCGAGCCCATTCCGCCGAGCACCACAATCGCCAGCACGAAGGCCGATTCGGCAAAGGTGAACGATTCCGGGCTGACGAAGCCCTGACGCGCGGCAAACAGCGTTCCGGCGAAACCGGCAAACGCGGCGCTGATGGTAAATGCGGTCAGCTTGATGCGGGTCGGGTTCAGGCCCAGGGAGCGGCAGGCGATCTCATCTTCGCGCAGCGCTTCCCACGCGCGACCCAGCGGCATGCGCAGCAGACGGTTGATCACAAACAGCGTAATCACCACCAGCAGCAGCGCCACCAGATAGAGCCAGATCACGCGGTCGGACGGATCGTATTTGATGCCAAAGAAGTTGCTGAAGGTATCCCAGCCGCCTTCGCGGGCGGTACGGCTGAACTCCAGGCCGAAGAAGGTCGGTTTCGGGATCTGGCTGATGCCGTTCGGACCGCCGGTCACCTCGGTATTGTTGAGCAGCAGGATACGGACGATTTCGCCGAAGCCTAAGGTCACAATCGCCAGGTAGTCACCGCGCAGGCGCAGCACCGGGAAGCCGAGCAGGAAGCCCGCCGCGGCAGAGACCAGCCCCGCCAGCGGCAGACAGGTCCAGAAGCCGAGGCCGTAATAGTGGTTCAGCAGCGCGAAGGTGTACGCGCCGATGGCGTAGAACCCGCCGTAGCCCAGCACCAGCAGGCCAGACAGCCCCACCACCACGTTCAGACCCAGCCCCAGAATCACGTAGATCATGGTCAGGGTGGCAATATCCACCGTCCCGCGCGATACCATAAACGGCCACGCCACGGCAGCCACCAGCAGCGCCACAAGGAACAGCTTCTGTTTCACGGTTGTACCGTCGATCGCCGGCAGGACGAATTTCGGCCCGGAGACGTTTTTCAGCGTCTTCTGGAACAGCGGACGCAGCAGCTGGAACAGGAACACCACAGCGGTGCCGATAAACACCCACTGCCAGCGGATGTCGGGGGCGGTATCCACCACCAGCTTCGTGCCGTCCAGCCCTAACTGGACGCCCATAAAGACGCCCGCCAGGACGAAGAACATGGCGGCAGAGAGCAGCGCCATCGCAAAATGCATCGGTTTCATACTTTCTCTACCTCCGGACGGCCCAGAATACCGGTAGGCATCACCAGCAGAACCAGAATTAGCAGGGCAAACGACACCACATCTTTATATTCGGTGCTCAGATACGCAGAGGAGAGCGCTTCGGCCACGCCCAAAATCAGGCCGCCGATCATCGCGCCCGGAATGCTGCCGATGCCGCCCAGTACCGCCGCGGTGAAGGCTTTCATCCCGGCCATAAAGCCGATGTACGGGTTGATTACGCCGTAGAACTGACCGAGCAACACGCCAGCCACCGCCGCCATCGCTGCGCCGATCACGAAGGTCAGGGCAATCACGCGGTCGGTGTTAATCCCGAGCAGGCTCGCCATCTTCAGATCTTCCGCGCAGGCGCGGCAGGCGCGTCCCATGCGGGAGTAGCGGATGAACAGGGTCAGGGCCAGCATCGCAATAAAGGTCACAACCCAGATTACCAGCTGCATGGTGGTGACAGAGGCGGAGAAGTTTTCGCTGGCCCCCACAATCCACTGGCCGTTAAACAGGCTTGGCAGCGCCACGTCGCGTGAACCTTCAGTCAGGCTGACGTAGTTTTGCAGGAAAATGGACATCCCGATGGCGGAGATCAGCGCGATCAGGCGCTTGGAGCTGCGCACCGGTCGGTAGGCTACCCGTTCGATACTCCAGCCGTAGGCGCTGGCGATCACAATCGCGCCGACAAACCCGGCGGCTACCAGCAGCCAGCTGCTGTCGATGCCCATCATCATCAGCGCGGCGATGATCATAAAGGAGACGTAGCTACCGATCATGTACACCTCGCCGTGGGCGAAGTTAATCATGCCGATAATGCCGTAAACCATCGTGTAGCCGATGGCGATCAGCGCGTAAGTGCTTCCCAGCGTGACGCCGTTAAACATCTGCTGCAAAAAGTAGAGAAACTGCTCGGACATATGCAAACCTTTTTATACCCGCCCGGTGAGCCGGGCGGTGGGATGATTATCTGGCGACCGAGGACGAACCGTCGGCGTGCCACTTAAAGACACCAAATTCAAATCCCTTCAGATCGCCTTTCTCATCCCAGTTCAGCGGCCCAATCACGGTGTTCGCCCCGTGCGCTTTTAAATCTTTCACCAGATCCAGCGGTTCTTTGCTGCCGGTACGATCCAGCGCGGTGGCCAGAGACTGTACGGCCGCGTAGGTGATCCAGACGTACGGACCACTCGGATCTTTCTTCTGCGCCTTGAGCGCATCCACGATAGTCTTATTCGCCGGATCCTGGTCATAGCGTTTTGGCATCGTCACCAGCATGCCTTCGGCAGAATCCCCCGCGATGTTGGACAGGGAGGCATTGCCCACGCCCTCTGGCCCCATGAACTGGGTTTTCAGACCGGTGGCGCGCGCCTGGCGCAGCATCTGCCCCATTTCCGGGTAGTAGCCGCCGTAGTAAACGAAGTCGATATTCTCTTTTTGCAGGCGGGCGATCAGCGCGGAGAAGTCTTTTTCACCGGCGGTAATGCCGTCGAAGAAGACGATGTTCGCCCCGCCTTTTTTCAGGCCGTCCTGTACGGAACGCGCCAGGCCTTCGCCGTACTGCTGTTTATCATGAATGATGGCGATACGCTGCGGCTTAACGGTTTCGAGGATGTATTTGGCGGCGGTTGGCCCCTGAGAGGAGTCCAGACCGGCGGTACGCATGATGTGCTGGTAGCCGCGCTGGGTCAGTTCCGGGTTGGTGGCGCCCGGGGTGATCATCAGAATGCCTTCGTCTTCGTAGATATCAGACGCAGGCTGCGTGGAAGAGGAACACAGGTGCCCTATGACGTACTGGATACCGTCGTTAACAATTTTGTTGGCGACCGCGACGGCCTGTTTTGGATCGCAGGCGTCGTCATACTCCACGCCCACCAGCTTGTCGCCTTTGATCCCGCCTTTGGCGTTGATATCTTTGATGGCCTGACGCGCGCCGTTGAACTCCATGTCACCCCACTGGGCAACAGGGCCGGACATCGCCCCCACTACCGCAACTTTAATGTCGTCTGCCATAGCGGCATGCGAGATCGACAGTGCGACCATCCCCGCGATTAATGTCTTCGCGTTCCTTTTCATCTCTGAATCCCCATTCGTGATGTCGTGTTTATATTTTGTTTTATTATGGTTAAAAAGCATTCTGTACTTTTAATGAACAACGCTATTTTTACCAGTGCCTTTAATGGTTTAGCGCAGTTTTTTGTCAAAAACCAGACTAATATCTCTATTTTTCAGGCGATTAAGCAAAGATAATATTCTGAAATCAGGCGGAGATAAACAAATAAAAGCGCAGTTGGCAGCATAAAATAACGGTACAAAGCGCCGAATAAATCACTGCCCTTCAGGTTAAAATTCTGCTTATTTTTCGATCCATGTGTTTTCAAACTGCGCATTACGCTGTCAAAAAACTAATCACCTGGTAAATGGGAAGAAAAAGAGAAAGCGCCTGAGCAAATAAATTGAGTACACTGGCCCTACTCTTTTTGATTTGGACAAGCAGCTAATGAAACTGACTATCGTGCGTCTGGTGACCTTTAGCGACCAGGATCATATCGACCTGGGCAAGATCTGGCCGGAATATTCCCCTTCATCGCTGGCCGTCGATGAAAACCACCGCATCTATGCCGCGCGTTTTAATGAACGTCTGCTGGCCGCCGTCCGCGTAACGCTGAGCGGCACGGAAGGGGCGCTGGACTCCCTGCGCGTGCGCGACGTGACCCGTCGTCGCGGGGTCGGGCAGTATTTGATTGAAGAGGTGATCCGCGAAAACCCGAGCGTAACCTCCTGGTGGATGGCCGACGTGGGCGTGGAGGATCGCGGCGTGATGGCAGCGTTTATGCAGGCGTTAGGGTTTACGGCGCAGTCGAACGGGTGGGAGAAGCGCTAGATCTGTGCGGCCTGATACCCTCACCCCGGCCCTCTCCCTAAGGGAGAGGGAGAAAACCGGGTAATCCCCTCTCCCCGGGGGAGAGGGTTAGGGTGAGGGCATCAACCCGCACCAGCATTATTTGGCATCAGTAGCAGTGCCATTGGCATGCCAGTCAAACACGCCGAACTCGAAGCCCTTCAGGTCGCCCTTCTCATCCCAGGACAGCGGTCCCATCACGGTTTCCACCGAGTTCGCTTTCAGCCAGGTGGCAATCTCCGCCGGATCGGCTGACTGGTTCAGGCCCGCTTGCAGAGACTGCAACGCTGCGTAGGTGGTCCAGACGAACGCACCGCTTGGATCCTGTTTCTTCGCCTTGATGGCATCGACAACAGGTTTGTTCGCAGGCACCTGGTCGTAGTTCTTCGGCTTGGTCACCAGCAGACCTTCAGCGGATTCACCCGCGATGTTAGACAGGGAAACGTTCGCGACACCTTCTGGCCCCATGAACTGCGTCTTCAGACCCGCCGCACGCGCCTGACGCAGGATCTGCCCCATTTCCGGGTGGTAGCCGCCGTAGTAAACGAAATCGATGTTTTCTTTCTTCAGACGCGCGACCAGGGTCGAGAAGTCTTTCTCACCGGCGGTGATACCGTCAAAGAACACCACGTTGGCGTTCGCTTTTTTCAGGTTATCCTGCACCGCACGGGCCAGGCCTTCGCCGTACTGCTGTTTGTCATGAACAATCGCGATGCGCTGCGGCTTCACTTTTTCCACGATGTATTTCGCGGCGGTTGGCCCCTGATCGGAGTCCAGACCGGTGGTACGCAGGATCAGCTTATAGCCGCGCGCGGTCAGCTCTGGCGCCGTCGCGGCCGGCGTGATCATCAGAATGCCTTCGTCTTCGTAGATGTCAGACGCGGGCTGGGTGGAAGAGGAGCACAGGTGACCAATAACGTATTTGATCCCGTCGTTTACCACTTTGTTCGCCACCGCGACCGCCTGTTTCGGGTCACAGGCATCGTCATATTTTACGATTTGCAGCTTTTCGCCCTTGATGCCGCCCTTAGCATTAATGTCTGCAACCGCCTGTTCCGCGCCCGTAAATTCCTGGTCGCCGTACTGTGCTACCGGACCGGACATCGCACCCACCACGGCCACTTTAATATCGGCCTGCGCCATGGCGCTGAATGCCAACGCGATACATCCTGCCAGTAACGCTTTACCCTTCATGTTCATCCTGAGATTCCCCATTATTATGGTTATAACGATTGTTGTGATGTTGTTGTGTAGCGCTTTATTTCAGTTATAGGCGTGCTGTTCGCGCTTTTTCAGCATACTCTGCTAAAACATACCCCATTTTTATGATTTTGGAATAGCTAATTTGAAATGAAAATATGATAAGCCCGGCCTTCATTTCAGCCGGGCTTTTGGCTTTATCGTGTCAGCGAGGCGGAAATAATATCCAGCGCTTTACGAAACTGCGCTTCGGAGATGGTGAGTGGGTAGAGGAAGCGAATAACGTTGCCGTAAACGCCGCAGCTCAAAAGCAGCAGCCCTTCGTTCAACGCGCGCTCCTGAACCTGACGGGTAAATTCCGGCGACGGCTGTCCGGTTTGCGGATCGGTAAATTCCACCGCCACCATCGACCCCTGCCCACGGATATCGGCGATATACGGACAGCCATCCTTCGCTTTATTCAGCACCTCGACCAGATGATGCCCGAGATGCGCCGCGCGGGTGCAGAGATCGTCCTCGTCAATCACATCCAGCACCGCATGGGCCGCCGCAATCGCCAGCGGGTTACCTGCGTAGGTTCCGCCAAGTCCGCCCGGGGCCGGCGCATCCATTACCTCCGCCCGGCCAGAGACGGCAGAGAGCGGCATCCCGCCCGCCAGGCTTTTCGCCATAGTGATCAGATCGGGCTTCACGCAGTGGTTTTCCATGGAGAACAGCTTGCCGGTACGGGCGAAGCCGGTTTGCACTTCGTCGGCAATCAGTAAAATCCCGTGGGTATCGCACAGGGCACGCAGCGCCTGCATAAAATCAGCGGGCGCGACGTTGAATCCGCCCTCGCCCTGAACCGGTTCAATAATGATTGCCGCCACCTGATCGGGCGCGATATCGGCTTTGAAGATGCGCTCCAGGCTTTTTAACGCTTCGGCGGTACTGACGCCGTGCAGGCTGTTAGGGAATTGCGCGTGGTACACCGAGCCGGGGAACGGGCCGAAGCCGAGCTTATAGGGCGCCACTTTGCCGGTCAGCGCCATGGTCATAAAGGTACGGCCGTGGAACGCGCCGCCGAAGGTGATAAGGCCGGAACGTCTGGTGTACGCGCGGGCGATTTTCACCGCGTTTTCGACCGCTTCCGCCCCCGTTGAGAAGAAGGCGGTTTTGGCTGGCCCCTCTATGGGTACGCGCTGGTTGATGCGCTCGGCAAGCGATACATAGCCTTCATAAGGGACGATTTGATAAGCGGTATGGGTAAAGGCGTGAAGCTGTTTTTCGACGGCGGCGATAACTTTAGGATGGCGATGCCCGGTATTCAGCACGGCGATCCCGGCGGCAAAATCAATATACTCGTTACCTTCCACGTCCCACACCGTGGCGTTTTCGGCTTTATCGGCATAGAAGTTACACATGACGCCGATACCGCGCGGCGTCGCCTGTAAACGCCGGTCGTTCAGTTCGTTATTTTTCACCCTGTCACCCTCTGAAAGTCGCCTGCTTAGCGCATCAGTAAGTGTTTGCCAGGGGCAGGGAATTCGCCAGAGCGGGCGCTAAAAAAACAAAACCCCCAGACTCTCATCCAGGGGTTCTCGGTGTACTTCGCGAAAATTACGCTTCGATAGCGGCGCGAAGTTTTTTCATGGCGTTCTTTTCAAGCTGACGCACACGTTCAGCGGAGACGCCGTAGCGGTCGGCCAGTTCCTGCAACGTGGACTTGTTATCTTCGTCCAGCCAGCGGGCACGGATGATATCCTGGCTACGCTCGTCTAGGCCTTCCATCGCGAAGGTCAGCTTGTTCGCCGCCTGGTCTTCCCAGTTATCCTCTTCAATGCCGTCAGCAAAGTTAGAGGTTTTATCCTGTAGATACAGAACCGGGGCCATCGGCTGGCTGTCGGACGCGTCATCGTCGGCAGACATATCAAACGTCATGTCCTGAGCGGCCATACGGGATTCCATCTCGCGGACGTCTTTGCTGGAAACGCCCAGCTCGCGCGCCACCATTTCCACTTCATCCTGATTGAACCAGCCCAGACGCTGCTTGGTTTTACGCAGGTTGAAGAACAGTTTGCGCTGCGCTTTCGTCGTGGCGACTTTCACAATACGCCAGTTACGCAGGACGTATTCGTGAATTTCCGCTTTGATCCAGTGCACGGCGAAGGAGACGAGTCGCACACCCACTTCCGGGTTAAAGCGACGTACCGCCTTCATCAGGCCAATATTACCTTCCTGAATCAGGTCCGCCTGCGGCAGGCCGTAGCCCGCATAATTACGAGCAACGTGAACAACAAAGCGCAGGTGAGACAGGATCAGCGTTTTAGCTGCTTCCAGATCGCCCTGGTAATGCAGCTTTTCAGCAAGCTCCTTTTCTTCCTCAGCCGTTAACATCGGCCAGGTGTTCGCAGCCCGGATGTAAGATTCCAGGTTACCAACAGGGGCTAAAGCTAAAGTTTGCATTTCTTTGGTCATTCATTCCTCTCAATGTTTCTTCTGGTCCAGGTTGTCCCCGTCAGGCAACAACCATGCCAAAGCGTTTGAGCAACGAGATTAGCATTCACTCTTTTATCAGACAGTGATTTTATCCACAAGTTCCAGGTGGAACAGTGAATAAATTACGCACAAAATGTGACATGAAGATGATTACAGGGGAAGAGACAACAGGGACGCTTTCCCTGCAAGCGAACATCTCGGTGCAGGGAAAGATTATATCACGCTTTTATTAGTCGGGAGTAAAGTGGCGTAAATGTTGAACCGTTGCCAGCCATGCGGCAATCCAGCCGATCATGGAGCACACCAGCAGCAACAGCAGGCACTCATCGAAACCTAAACCACTGATATCAAACTTAGTTCCGAAAACCTGCGCCACCTCGGTGACGGCAGACGACAGCCGCATCACCAAAATTTCTGACAAAATCAATGAAAGAAATGCACCAGAAAAACCTAATAACGCGCCGCCGTAAAGGAACGGGCGAAGGATGAAACCATCCGTTGCGCCAATCAGTTTCTGCACGTTGATGGTATCGCGGCGGGCGAAGATGCTCAGGCGCACGCTGTTACCAATGACGAGGAACACCGCCGCCACCATCAGCACGCCGATCATCGCCGACACGCGTCCTACCAGCCCGGTCAGGGCGGCAAGACGGGCAAACCAGCTGTCGTCCATGCGCACTTCATCAATCCCGTTAATGCGGGTAATGCGGTCGCGCAGGGTGTTGAGCGAATCCGTGCCCTGGAAATCGAGTTTCGGGATCACCACCGCAACGGCGGGCAGCGGGTTCTCTTCAAGCATATCCAGCGCGCCGCCGAACCCGGACCAGTTGCGGAATTCGCCCAGCGCTTCATCGCGGGAAAGGTAGTTCACCTTCTCCACGCCCTGTTCGGCCTGAATCTGCCCCACTACCTGAGCCGCCGCGTTATCGTCGAGGGCTTTATCCAGATAAACGGTGATCTGCGGCGACGGATAGTACTGGGACGCCGCCTGGTTTACGTTTTTGTAAACCATGTAGCAGACGCTGGGCAGCGTCAGGGAGATGGCAATCACCATCACCGTCAGGAACGTCGCCAGCGGTTTGCTTTTCAGATCCTGCAACGCGCCCTGGAAGGCATACCGCACCTGCTCGTTAAAGACGTTGGTTTTGCGGGAGTTCGGTTTCGGTGCCGCTTTGGCACGCTTAGGCGCATTGCGATTGCCGTCCCCGCCGCCCTGAGGCTTGCGGAAACGGTCAAACCGGTTGCTGAACTGCCGAATCTGGTTCATTGCATCACGCTTATTCACCGTGGCCTCCGTGCAAATGCCCGTCGCTCAGGGTCAGCATGCGGTACGAACGGCGGGAGATCAGCCCCATGTCGTGCGTCGCCATCAGTACCGTGACCCCCACGCGGTTAAATTCCTCAAACAGACGCAGGATCCCTTCAGAGAGGGCATCGTCCAGGTTACCGGTCGGTTCATCCGCCAGCAAAACGGCAGGCTTGTTCACCACCGCACGGGCGATACCCACGCGCTGCTGCTCACCGCCTGAGAGCTGGATTGGGAAGTTCTTCGCTTTGTCCAGCAGCCCGACCTTATCCAGCGCCGCCGAAACGCGACGGCGGATATCATCGTAACTGGCGCCGGCAATAATCAGCGGGATCGCGACGTTATCGAAAACCGTGCGATCCATCAGCAGGTGGTGATCCTGGAAAATCATGCCAATCTGACGACGCAGGAACGGCACTTCACGGTTCTTAAGACGGCTAATTTCATGGCCGCTGAACCAGATTTTCCCGGCGCTTGGCCGCTCGATCCCACAGATCAGCTTGAGCAGGGTACTTTTCCCCGCGCCGGAATGGCCGGTCAGGAATGCCATCTCGCCTGGCTGGAGGTGGAATGTCACCCCCTGTAGCGCTTGTCTCCCGCCGAGATAGGCCTTGCTGACGTGTTCAAAGCGAATCATTGTTAGTCCTCTCGGGCAAATAGTGCCTCAATAAAGTCGTCCGCTTTAAACGGACGTAAATCCTCAATACGCTCGCCCACACCGATGTAACGGATAGGAATGCCGAACTGGTCGGCCACGGAGAAGATCACCCCGCCTTTCGCGGTGCCGTCCAGCTTGGTCAGCGTGATCCCGGTCAGTCCTACCGCTTCATGGAACAGCTTCGCCTGGCTGATGGCGTTCTGTCCGGTGCTGGCGTCGATAGTCAGCATAATTTCATGCGGTGCATCTTCGTCCAGCTTCTTCATGACGCGAACGATTTTCTTCAGCTCTTCCATCAGGTGCGATTTGTTCTGCAAACGCCCCGCGGTATCCGCAATCAGCACGTCCACGTTACGCGACTTCGCCGCCTGGATGGCATCGAAAATCACGGACGCGGAATCCGCGCCGGTGTGCTGAGCAATGACCGGAATATTGTTGCGCTGGCCCCACACCTGGAGCTGTTCCACCGCTGCCGCACGGAAGGTATCGCCCGCCGCCAGCATCACCGATTTGCCCTGCTGCTCAAACTGGCGCGCCAGCTTGCCGATGGTGGTGGTTTTACCCACGCCGTTGACGCCAACCATCAGGATAACAAACGGCATTTTGCCTTCAATATTAAGCGGTTCGTCAACTTTTGCGAGAATTTCACCCATCTCGTCTTTCAGCAGGCCGTACAGCGCCTCGGCGTCGCGCAGCTGTTTGCGGCTCGCCCCTTCGGTCAGGTTGGCGATGATCTTACGGGTAGTTTCCACGCCCACGTCCGCAATAAGCAGCTGCTCTTCCAGCTCTTCAAACAGATCGTCGTCGATCTTTTTGCCGCGGAAAAGACTGATAAATCCGGAACCTAAGTTTTCTTTGGTTTTGAGCAGGCTGCGCTTCAGGCGCGCGAAGAAACCTTCTTTTGTCGGTTTTTCCTGCTCCTGAACGATCTCTTCTTCGGCCTGCTCTTCCACCGGTACGACGATGACCGCTTCTTCAGCCGCTTCCGCCGCCAGCGCCTGGGCTTCCAGCTCTTCGTCGGTCAGCTCTGGCTCAAGGACCGCTTCTTCTTCCACCGCCTCAACAATTTCAACGGTTTCCGCTTCGGCCAGCCACTCTTCGGCAGAAACCTCTTCAGCTTTAACCTCTTCGGGCAGCGGCAGCGCTTCGTGTTCGATAGCGGCCTGCGGCGCTTCGGTAAGGGTTTCTACGATAACCGGCTCTGGCTTCTCGCTCTCCTGAACCTGCTCAGTGACCTCAACCACCTCTTCAGCAAAGGATTCAATCTCTTCTTTACTGTGGGCTGGCTCTTCCGCTTCGACAACCGCAGCGGTTTCGACAGGCGTTTCAGGCTGTGACTGCTCTTCTACAACCTGCTGTTCTTCGGTTTTCTGTTCTGTTTCTTGCTCTTTTTCACCGAAACCCAACCAGGAAAAGAAGCCACGTTTTTTTTGTTTTGCCATCTGCGACTACACTCCTCGCGGCGCTATATACAGGGAAGCTAAAAAAATGATGAAATAGTCTAACACTTTACTTAATTGACATCACCGCCCGCAATCGCAGGGCAATGGTTAACAGAGCTTTCCTGAGATGAAGAAACCCACCCGCGCCCCGGCCGGTCAAATTCGCATTATCGGCGGTCAGTGGCGAGGCCGGAAATTACCGGTGCCGGACAGCCCCGGTTTACGCCCCACCACGGACCGCGTTCGCGAGACGCTGTTTAACTGGCTAGCCCCGTCTATGGTAGACGCCAACTGCCTGGACTGCTTCGCCGGAAGCGGTGCATTAGGGCTGGAAGCGCTGTCGCGCTATGCTGCCAGCGCCACGCTGCTGGAGATGGAGCGCGGCGTCGCGCAGACGTTGCAGCAAAATTTGGCTACGCTGAAGGCAACCAACGCCAAAGTGGTGAATACCAACACGCTGAGCTTCCTCGCCCAACAGGGGACGCCGTACAACGTGGTGTTTGTTGACCCGCCGTTCCGTAAAGGGCTGCTGGAAGAGACGCTATCCCTGCTGGAGCAAAATGGCTGGCTGGCGGACGACGCGCTGATTTACGTTGAAAGCGAAGTGGAAAATGGTCTGCCGTCCGTTCCCGTTCATTGGGATCTGCACCGCGAGAAGGTCGCCGGCCAGGTGGCTTATCGTCTGTATCACCGTCAGGCACAAGGAGGATCCGATGCCAGTACTGATTAACGTAGGGCGCGTGCTGATGCTGGGCGTCTGGGCATTTTTGATTTTGAATCTGGTGCACCCGTTCCCGCGTCCGCTGAATATCTTCATTAACGTGGCGCTGATTTTTACCGCGTTCATGCATGCCTTACAGATGGTGATGCTGAAAAACGGACTGCCGAAAGATAGCCCACCGATGACCGGCTGGCAGCAGCTGCGGGTGTTTATTTTCGGCGTATTTGAGCTGCTCGTGTGGATGAAGAAGTTTAAGGCGCAGGTGAAGAAGTAAGGTGCGGTGTGATGCCCTCACCCTAACCCTCTCCCACTGGGAGAGGGGACCGATCGCGCATTATTCAGCCCTAAAACCTACAAAACGCGACCCTTTATAGCTCAGCGTGCCTTTCTCTCCCACCGTCAGCTGATGGTACTGCTGCGCCTCCAGGCGGAAGGTCATCTCCAGCCCGCCGGTTTCCGGCTTAAAGCTCGCTTCATAGCGCATCGTTGTGCCCGCAGGCGTCACCTGCTGCTGGCGTGAGCGGCGGTCGTTAAGCGGCTTCTCACGCTTGTTCGTCACCACCACGCGCTTTTGCATCAGCGGCGCGGCGTCATTGTCGGCCTTCTCACGGCGCTGCTGCACGAAGCGAAACGAGGCGGCAATGACGATAATCGCCACCACGATAATGAAAAACAGCGGCATCTTGCTCATTGAAAAATCCCATCAGATTATGCGGAATTCAGGATACCTCGCCTGCCCCGGCATTGCCAAACGCCCGCTCGCGTCACTACACTGGATCAGGAACTGATCATTCAGCCTCAACAGTTACAGGGAGTTAATATGCTTTGGTCATTTATCGCTGTCTGTTTTTCCGCATGGCTTTACGTCGATGCGTCCTACCGTGGCCCAGCCTGGCAGCGCTGGTTATTTAAACCCGTCACGCTATTACTCCTGCTGTTGCTTGCCTGGCAGGCCCCGATGTTTAACGCCGTTAGCTATCTTGTCCTCGCGGGGCTGTGTGCTTCCCTGATTGGCGATGCCTTAACCTTGCTGCCGCGTCAGCGCCTGCTGTACGCCGTGGGGGCGTTCTTCCTGTCACATCTGCTCTATACCATCTACTTTGCCAGCCAGATGACGCTCTCCTTCTTCTGGCCGCTGCCGCTGGTGCTGCTGGTGATTGGCGCCCTGCTGATCGCGGTGATCTGGTCGCGTCTGGAAGAGATGCGTCTGCCGGTCTGTACGTTTATCGCTATGACGCTGGTGATGGTGTGGCTGGCGGGCGAGCTGTGGTTCTTCCGTCCGACGGCGCCTGCAATGTCTGCGTTCTTCGGTGCCGCACTGTTGCTGTTGGGTAATATCGTCTGGCTGGGCAGCCACTATCGTCGCCGCTTCCGTGCGGATAATGCGATTTCCGCCGCCTGTTACTTTGCCGGACACTTCCTGATTGTGCGTTCGCTGTATATCTAAATAACGCTTGACTCTGGAGTCGACTCCAGAGTGTATGCTGCGGTTAATGAGAAAATTATCATTACCGGAGACTGCCATGTCGACTCCAGAAACACCTAAAAAAGTTCCCCAATTCTCGGCACTTAAGCTCAGCCCGGTTCCGCCAAAAGAGGACTGCTGCTGCGAGGGCGCGTGCGAAACCCAGACCGAAGCGCTGCCTGAAAGCGGCAACCGCTACAGTTGGGTGGTCAACGGCATGGACTGCGCGGCCTGCGCCCGCAAAGTGGAAAATGCGGTGAAGCAGGTGCCAGGCGTGAATCACGTTCAGGTGCTGTTCGCTACCGAAAAGCTGCTGGTCAGCGCCGAAAACGACGTCAGCAGACAGGTTGAAGCCGCCGTCAGCAAAGCGGGTTATACCCTGCGCAGCGAAACGGCGCCCGCAGAAAAAACGTCCCCGCTAAAAGAAAATCTGCCCCTTATCACCCTCATCATCATGATGGCCCTGAGCTGGGGGCTGGAGCAGATCAACCACCCATTCGGCAACCTGGCGTTTATCGCCACCACGCTGGTTGGCCTGTTCCCGATTGCGCGTCAGGCGCTGCGTCTGATGAGAAGCGGCAGCTGGTTTGCCATCGAAACGCTGATGAGCGTGGCGGCTATCGGGGCGCTGTTTATTGGCGCGACGGCGGAAGCGGCGATGGTGCTGCTGCTGTTCTTAATTGGCGAACGCCTTGAGGGCTGGGCGGCGAGCCGGGCGCGTAAAGGGGTGAGCGCGCTGATGGCGCTGAAGCCGGAAACCGCCACGCGGGTTATTGATGGTCAGCGTGAAACGGTCGCCATCAACACCCTGCGCCCGGGCGACGTGATTGAAGTGCCCGCAGGCGGACGCCTGCCAGCCGATGGGGCCCTCGTTACTGCCACCGCAAGTTTTGACGAAAGTGCCCTGACCGGAGAATCCATCCCGGTAGCGCGCGCGGCGGGTGAAAAGGTGCCTGCGGGCGCCACCAGCGTAGACCGACTGGTGCAGTTGACGGTCCTTTCCGAACCGGGCGACAGCGCCATCGACCGCATCCTCAGGCTGATTGAAGAGGCCGAGGAGCGCCGCGCGCCGGTAGAACGCTTTATCGATCGCTTCAGCCGGATTTACACCCCCGCCATCATGCTGGTGGCGCTGCTGGTCACCGTCGTCCCGCCGCTGTGCTTCGGCGCGCCGTGGGAGGGCTGGATTTACAAAGGGCTGACGCTGCTGCTGATCG
>NZ_QFRV01000078.1:0-19964 GCF_004136805.1 Enterobacter cloacae complex sp. GF14B | reverse complement strand
ACCTTAATCTGCATTTTGCCGAGGGGGCGTTCTCGGTATTGATCGGGACATCGGGGTCGGGAAAATCCACGATGCTGAAGATGATCAATCGGCTCGTGGAGCACGACAGCGGGACGATTCGCTTTGCGTGGTGATTGCGGTGAGAGCGAAGCCGGAAAAACCGATGGTCGTTCCGGCGTCGGAGGGGTGAGCTTTTCGCCCGGCGGCGCTTCGCTTGCAGGGCCTACAAAACCGTAGGCCGGGTAAGCGTCAGCGCCACCCGGCACAGTATCAGAACGTTTCCCAGTTCGCTTCAGACGCCGCCGCGACGGGCTGCGCTTTAGGTGCATAGGTCTTTACCGGCGCGGCTTTCACCGCCTGATTGCGGGTGATCTTAAACACTGCCACCGCGTCGTTCAGGCGTGCAGCCTGATCTTCCAGCGCCGCCGCCGCCGCCGCAGACTCTTCCACCAGCGAGGCATTCTGCTGGGTGACGCGATCCATCTCCGCCACCGCCTGACCCACCTGGTCGATACCGCGGCTCTGTTCGTCGGAGGCCGACGCAATCTCACCCATGATGTCCGTCACGCGCGTAACCGCATTGACGATCTCCGCCATCGTCGCGCCCGCCTCATTCACCAGCTGAGAGCCCGCGTTAACACGCTCGCCGGAATCATCGATCAGCGCTTTGATCTCTTTCGCCGCCTGCGCACTGCGCTGGGCAAGGGTACGCACCTCGCCCGCGACAACCGCGAAGCCACGTCCCTGCTCGCCCGCGCGCGCCGCTTCTACCGCCGCGTTCAGCGCCAGAATATTGGTCTGGAAAGCAATGCCGTCGATCACGTTAGTAATTTGCGCGATTTTGCTGGAACTGGTGGCGATTTCGTCCATCGTCCGCACCACGCCTTCCACCACGTTACCACCCTTCTTCGCGGTGGAGGAGGCGTCCAGCGCCAGGCGTGACGCCTGACGCGCGTTATCGGCGTTTTGCTTCACGGTAGCGGTTAACTGTTCCATGCTGGCTGCCGTCTCTTCCAGAGAAGCGGCCTGCTGCTCGGTACGGGAGGAGAGATCGTTGCTGCCCGCCGAGATTTCACCCGCGCCGGTGTAGATGGTATCTGCGCCTTCACGCACCACGCCCACCGTGTTGGCCAGCGCAGTCTGCATCTCCTGAACGTTGCGCGCCAGGATCGCCATTTCATTTTTACCCTCAGCCTGAATCGGCTGGGTTAAATCCCCTGCGGCAATGGCGCGGATATGGTTGATCACCTCTTCCAGCGGCAGCAGCAGCACGCGGCGCATCGCAATCCAGCTGGAAATAATCACCGCGATCACCAGCAGCATCACCGCAGAAAGGATCCACAGAATGCGTTTGTAGTCGCTTTCATTGTCCTGGATACCTTTGGCGGTCAGCGCGGCCTGCGCCTCACGCCACTCGCGATAAACCTTTTGCATCGCGGTCTGCTTCTGTTCGGCATTTTGTTTGAACATATCTTCCAGATTGCCCTGCCCCAGCAGAACGTTCATTTGCGTCAGCGTGGCGGAGTAGCCGCGGTACTGCTCTTCCAGGCGATCGGCCAGGTGCTCGTCCATACCCGGCGTTTCCGGCAGCGCATAGTATTTATCGTAATGGGTCTGGGCATCGGCCAGCAGGTTTTTCGCGGTATTGACCAGCTCGTTCAGCTGCCCGCCGTTAATCTGCGACGCCATGCTGCTTTGCAGGCGCAGCATGCCGCGGTTGAGGGTGACGCGCGCCTGGTTCAGGCTGATCCAGGCGTCGGTAAACTCCGCAACGTTCTGGCTAGAAAGCTGAGAAACGGTGAAGTTCTCTTTATCGTTATTGAGTGCATTAATGAAAATGCCAGCGGAGATCAGCTGCATGATGCCGAGCACAAGCAGCACCGAAATCAAAAGAGTAATGACTTTTATACGTTTAAACATGCGTTGCCTTATTTATATACAGGTATTGTCTGACCTGTATCTATCGGCACGCGCGGCAGGTTGTTTACTGTTTCTCCACCTTTAAAAACTTTCGAAAGCCCTTTTCTGCATTCAATCAGCAAGTTAAAAGCATGCTTTTTTTGTGATCCCTTTCTCGTTTTCACCCTTGCCTCTAAAGGGTTATAGTATCCACTTAAAGATGCATTTAAAATGCATCTTATATTTCTGATGATGAGGTAACTGCTATGGCCTTCCGCGACCAACCCTTAGGCGAGCTGGCGCTCTCCATCCCTCGCGCTTCTGCGCTGTTCCGTAAATATGATATGGATTACTGCTGCGGTGGTAAGCAAACGCTGGCGCGCGCAGCGTCGCGTAAAGAGCTGGATGTGGAGGCTATCGAAGCGGAGCTGGCTCAGCTGGCTGAACAGCCCGTCGACAAAGACTGGCGCACTGCGCCGCTGGCTGAAATCATCGACCATATCATTGTGCGTTACCACGATCGTCACCGCGAGCAGCTGCCGGAGCTGATTTTACAGGCGACCAAAGTTGAACGCGTTCATGCCGATAAACCTTCCGTACCGCGCGGCCTGGCGAAATACCTGACCATGCTGCACGAAGAACTTTCCAGCCACATGATGAAAGAGGAGCAGATCCTCTTCCCGATGATCAAACAGGGCATGGGCAGCCAGGCCATGGGGCCCATCAGCGTGATGGAAAGCGAACATGATGACGCCGGCGAACTGCTGGAAGTGATTAAACACACCACCGACAACGTCACACCGCCGCCAGAGGCGTGCACCACCTGGAAAGCCATGTACAACGGCATTAACGAGATGATCGACGATCTGATGGAACACATCAGTCTTGAGAATAACGTTCTGTTCCCGCGTGCATTAGCGGGGGAATAAAAAAGCCCGGCGGCGCTAGCGCTTACCGGGCCTACAACGTCCGCGAACGTAGGCCGGGTAAGCGTCAGCGCCACCCGGCAACATGCTTAACGCATGCTCGCCATACGTTTCTTACCGATAAACAGCCAGCCCAGCCCCAGCGCAATAAACCACAGCGGCGTGACGATCAGCGCCTGGCGGGTATCTTCTTCCAGCGTCAGCAGCACCAGCACGAAGACGAAGAACGCCATGCACACCCAGCACATCAGCTTGCCCAGCGGCATCTTGTAGATCGACTTCTCATGCAGGTGTGGACGCTGTTTGCGGTACACCAGGTATGAGCAGAGGATAATGGTCCAGACGAACATGAACAGGATCGCCGACACCGTAGTGATCATGGTGAACGCGCCGATTACGCTCGGGTTGACGTAGAGCATCACCACACCGCCCAGCAGACAGATGCAGGAGAAGGTCAGCCCTTTCGCCGGTACCGCGCGTTTAGACAGTTTGGCAAACGCGCTCGGAGCAACGCCCTCCTGCGCCAGACCGAACAGCATACGGCTGGTGGAGAAGACGCTGCTGTTCGCGGAAGAGGCCGCAGAGGTCAGCACCACGAAGTTAATCAGGCTCGCGGCAGCAGGCAGTCCCACCAGCACGAACAGCTCGACGAACGGGCTCTTGGTTGGCACCACCGAACTCCATGGCGTCACGGACATAATGACGATCAGCGCGAACACGTAGAACATGATGATACGCAGCGGAATGGAGTTGATCGCGCGCGGCAGGGATTTCTCCGGATCTTTGGTTTCCGCCGCCGTGGTACCGACCAGCTCAATCCCGACAAACGCGAACACCGCAATCTGGAAGCCGGCAAAGAAGCCGCTGATCCCTTTCGGGAACCAGCCGCCGTCATTCCACAGATGGGCAAACGACGCCTGTACGCCGGTTGGCGACTGGAAGTGCGTCAGCACCATCACCAGCCCGACGACAATCAGCGCGATGATGGCGACGATTTTGATCATCGCGAACCAGAACTCCATCTCACCGAACATTTTAACGGTGGCGAGGTTCAGGCTCAGCAGCAGGACAATCACCGCCAGCGAAGCCACCCAGTCCGATAGCCCTGGGAACCAGAATTGCGCGTACGCCGTGATGGCCACAACGTCAGCCATGCCGGTGACCACCCAGCAGAACCAGTAGGTCCAGCCGGTAAAATAGCCCGCCCACGGGCCGAGCAGGTCTGACGCGAAGTCGCTGAAGGATTTGTATTCAAGATTCGAGAGCAGCAATTCACCCATTGCACGCATCACGAAAAAGAGCATAAAACCGATGATCATATAAACGAAGATGATCGACGGGCCGGCAAGACTGATGGTTTTGCCCGAGCCCATAAACAGCCCTGTGCCGATGGCTCCGCCAATGGCAATAAGCTGAATGTGACGGTTCGTGAGATTTCGCCGTAGCGACTGTTCAGACGTCGCCTCTTCTGCGGCGGCGACTTTGACCTGATCTACCATGTGATATTTTCCTGTTTATGCCTGTCTGTGTTGTTAAGGCTCTTCTGGCCTTTATTTACGCCAAATAAATGACGGCCCCTGTGTAAGGACTAATCGATAGTAGGTAAGAATCGGCGGGATGAATACTATGATTTGAATATTATGTTAATAATATGTTGAAAGTGAGTGTCATATCACTCATACAGCGCGAAACAGCTCACAAAAATACACGTAACAGTTTCGTTTGCAATACAAAATGTTGATTCCGTCGTAACTCCGGGTTTTATCGCTATTTTCCTCTCCCCGATCGGAGAGAGGAAAATAAGAAAAACCGATTACAGGATTTCCAGCAGCTCGACTTCAAACACCAGGGTGCTGAATGGCGGAATGGACGCGCCAGCGCCACGCTCGCCGTAAGCCAGGTTGTGCGGGATAGTCAGTTCCCATTTGGAACCTACTGGCATCAGGGTCAGGGCTTCGATCCAGCCTGCGATAACGCCGTTGACCGGGAACTCAGCCGGTTCGCCACGCGCGACGGAGCTGTCGAACACGGTACCGTCGATCAGCTTACCGGTGTAGTGTACGCGAACGTGGTCGGTACGCGCCGGGATTGCGCCATCACCCTGATTGATTACGCGGAACTGCAAGCCGGACTCGGTGCTGTTCACGCCTTCACGCTCACGGTTCTCTTCCAGATATTTCACGCCTTCTGCCGCCATCTCTTCGAAACGCGCGCGACGCACGGCGTCAGCACGTTCGTGGATTTCACGCAGCGCACGGTGCACAACGTCAACCGGCACAGCGGGCTGCTTGCCTTCCAGCGCGTCAGCGATACCCGCCACCAGCGCTTCCGGTAACAGACCTTCCAGGCCGGATTCGCTCAGCTGCTGTCCTACCTGCAAGCCGATGCCGTAGCTTGCCTGCGCTTCGATAGTGTCAAAAGTCGGGGTGGTCATGGGTTTTCCTTCCATCACATTTAAAGTAGCGGGCAGCATATCAGCCATGCCCTTATGGGTAAAACTTTGTCTTAAGTAAAGGTGACAAACTGCGACGAAACGGAAACAATAGTAGCCGTCAGGATTTTCCCTAATATATGTCACGAAAGCTGGCTTTGTTACGCCCATCAGGCAGTTAGCAAACTACACTTCTCAGGACAGGATAAAAAGACGCGGAGCAGGAGGAGAGCCATGCCCGGGCGATTTGAACTGAAACCTACCCTGGCGAAAATCTGGCATGCGCCGGATAACTTTCGCATCATGGACCCGCTGCCGCCTTTGCATCGCAGAGGCATTATCATCGGCGCGTTGCTGATCGTCATCGGCTTCCTGCTTCCTTCCGGCAGTGACAACGTTGATACCGCGCCGGTCAGCCGGAATGCTGAGCTGGATATCCAGTCGCAAAGCCAGCCGCAGCCTGGTTCACAGCCGATGCAGACGCAGCTGGTCACACCGTCTAACGATCCGGGCCAGGTTGCGCCGGTTGAACCTGAACCTGTTCAGGAAGATCAGGAGCAGGCCGCCGCCCCTTCAGAGCCACAGGCGCAACAGCCCACCGGCATTGAGCAGCAGTGGCGTTCGTATCGCGTAGAGCCTGGGAAAACTCTTGCCCAGCTGTTCCGCGACCACAATTTGCCAGCAACGGATGTGTATGCCATGGCGCAAGTCGAGGGGGCAGGCAAGCCGCTCAGCAACCTGCAAAATGGTCAGATGGTGCAGATCCGTCAGAACGCCAGCGGCGTGGTGACCGGGTTAACGATCGATACCGGCAACGGGCAGCAGGTACTGTTTACCCGCCAGCCGGACGGCAGTTTCATCAGAGCACGTTAATGGCCCAGGCCGGGTAAGGCGATGCCGCCACCCGGCACTTTTGTTCTCAGGCACGCCGTTTATTCACCCACCAGATCCCCGAGCAGACCAGCACCAGCGCAATCGCGTATTTAATGTCCATAATGTTTTCGCCGAGGAAGATGGCGGAGAGCACCGTCCCTGCTACAGGTATGACAAAGTTGAACGGGGCAATCATACTCACGCGGTTTACTTTCAGCAGCGCGCTCCACAGGGCGAACGCCACGGATGAGAGCAGCGTCAGATACCCCAGCACGGCGACGGCTTTCATGCTGTGCACCTCCAGCGTCCCGCCCGTGGCATAGCCTCCCGCAACCAGTGCCGCCCCGCCTATCCCCAGCTGCCATCCCGTCATCACCGTCGGGTCAACGGTCTGGGAAATGCGTTTCCCGTAAAGCGTGGCCGCAGAGAGAATAAAGGCGGCCAGCACCACAAATCCGTCACCTTTCCACACAAACTGGAACTCACTTAACCCGCTGTGGAAGTTCACCAGCATCACCCCGGCAAAGCCCAGAACACACCCCAGCGTTTTGTTATAGCTGAGTTTGTCGTTGTGGTAGATAAAGTGCGCCAGCAGCACGCTGAAGAAGGTCCCGGTGGCATTCATGATGGAGCCGTTCACCCCGGTCGTGTAGGCCAGGCCGATATAAAAGAAGGTGTACTGGAGGGAGGTCTGGGTCAGTCCGAGGATCGTGAGCTGGCCAAACTGCGTGGGCGTGAGCCTGCCAATCGGTTTTCGCTGGGCCAGGGCAAAAAGCAGCAGCAACGCGCCGGCAAACAGAAAACGGTATCCGGCAAAGACGACTTTGGAGGGGATATCATCGGTCGCGATCTGAAAGAGTTCGTAGCCACTTTTAATGGCCGGGTACGAGCTTCCCCAAAGCAGACAGCAGAGCGTGGCGCAGGCATAGGCCACATTTCGACGGGCAAAGACGGGCGTGGGCAGAGCAGTATCCATGACAAATCTCATAAATAAAATTGCGTTTCAATTTATTATCAGAGAATGCGTCAGGAATAGCGACCTTACAAGAGCAAAAGATGACGCAGGGTCACGCTAAAAAGCAAAACGCCGGCACAAGGCCGGCGCTTCGACGCGAGCAGAGTAAAAAATTACTCAGCTACTACGTTAACAACCAGTTTAGCGAACACTTCGCTGTGAACCTGGAAGTCAACTTCGTGCTCACCAGTGGTACGCAGAACGCCGTTCGGCAGACGAACTTCGCTCTTAGCCACTTTAACGCCTGCCGCAGTAACTGCATCAGCGATATCGCGGGTACCGATGGAACCGAACAGTTTACCTTCGTCGCCAGCTTTGGACGCGATGGTAACGGTGCCCAGTGCGTTGATTGCTTCAGCGCGAGCGTTAGCAGCCGCCAGAACGTCAGCCAGTTTGGCTTCCAGTTCAGCACGACGTGCTTCGAAAAACTCTACGTTTTTCTTAGTAGCTGGAACAGCTTTACCCTGTGGAACCAGGAAGTTACGAGCGTAACCCGCTTTAACGTTTACCTGATCACCCAGGCTGCCCAGGTTTGCTACTTTATCAAGCAGAATAACTTGCATTACCTTATCCTCTTAAAGTCGTATTAATGGACCGTGCCCGATTACTGATGACGATCAGTGTACGGCAGCAGAGACAGGTAGCGAGCGCGTTTGATAGCGCGAGCCAGCTGACGCTGATATTTTGCACGAGTACCGGTGATACGGCTTGGGACAATCTTACCGCTTTCGGTGATGTAGTTTTTCAGCGTTGCGATATCTTTATAGTCGATCTCTTGAACGCCTTCCGCGGTGAAACGGCAGAACTTGCGACGACGGAAATAACGTGCCATATGGCTAGTCTCCAGAATCTATCAAATCAATCTGCTCGGCATGCAGAACCATTTTGCTCAGGCCGTTCTTTGCCTTGTGGCAAGAAATGAACCCCTGAACGATTACTGCGCTACCGACCGTTAAACTGTGAGTAATGGCCTGGTTTTCGTGTCCGCTAATAATTACGGGCATTTGGCACCACGCCTGCCGGTGAAACCCGGCTTCCTCTTGCACAGAACGATGCTCAAGCACGAACTGGCAATGCGGAATTCCTGATGGGCTGACCTTTCGAAGGGGGGTCCTGCACACGGTGCCGGACAACACCAGACGGTTGGTCATCAGAAATTACTCTTCAGAATCCCCAGCATCAGAATCATCTGCGGTTTCGTTTGCGAAATCATCGCGACGCTCACGGCGCTCGTCTTTCGCTTTAACCATCGGAGATGCTTCGGTCACTGCGTGTTTGGTACGCATAACCATGCTGCGGATAACGGCATCGTTGAAGCGGAAGGTAGTTTCCAGCTCATCGATCACTTCCTGCGGAGCTTCAACGTTCATCAGAACGTAGTGTGCTTTGTGCAGTTTGTTGATCGGGTAAGCCAGCTGACGGCGGCCCCAGTCTTCCAGACGGTGGATCGTGCCTTCTGCACCAGTGATGGCAGCAGAGTAACGCTCGATCATGCCCGGAACCTGTTCGCTCTGGTCAGGGTGGACCATAAAAACGATTTCGTAATGACGCATCGAATTGCTCCTTACGGATTATTCAGCCTCCTGTCTGGGTCAGCCGAGGCCCGGGGAGGCAAGGAACGTGTTAAAGGTCGGCTGAAAAATTGACGCGTCATAATACTTGCGCCCCCCAGGAAACTCAAGCTGATTGCACAAATAATTCGCACAAAGGGTAAAGCTGTTCTAAGTGGGTGATTTAAAATCGCACTCATCAGAAGCGCTGTTTTTTTGAACAACATCATCAGAAATGGTCACCCATCCCAACCCGGGTAGCGATTACACTTTAATCAGAAACCCTGAACAGAGAAGGAGAGCATTCCCCCGTATCACAGCACGCAGTCGTGGAGCGCATATCATGAAAAGAATCGCAATCGCCATTTTGGCTGCGCTTTTGCTCAGTGCAAACGCGATGGCAGCCATCAGAATAGACAGCCAACAGGCCAGAAACATGGATGATGTGCAGAGCTTAGGCGTTATTTACATCAATCATAACTTCGCCACTGAAAGTGAAGCAGATCAGGCGCTTAATGAAGAAACCGATGCGCAGGGCGCAAAATACTATCACGTCATGCTGACACGTGAGCCCGGCAGCAACGGTAATATGCACGCCAGTGCAGATATTTACCAGTAACGCTTTATCGCTAGCACCAGGAAAGCCAAAGAAAATCAAAGCCATATATAATTTGCCCCCTGCCCGGGGGCTTTTTTATGAATGGCTCCGGAATACCACCGGTTACAACTGTTTCGGTATTCCAGAGCACTTATTCACTTCTGCCCGTAATAAGCATTCGGGCCGTGCTTACGCATGAAATGCTTGTTCATCAGATAATCATCAATGCCCTGAAGCTGTGGGTTAATGCCGCGCGCAATCCACGCCATTCTGGCCACCTCTTCCATCACCACCGCGTTATGCACGGCGTCATGCGCATCTTTACCCCAGGAGAATGGACCATGCTGGTACACCACAATACCCGGCGTATGCAGTGGTTCCGTCTCACCCAGCGTTTCGATAATGACCCTGCCGGTGTTAAGTTCGTACTCGCCTTCGACCTCAGTCTGCGTTAACGCCCGCGTGCAGGGAATATCACCGAAGAAGTAGTCCGCGTGCGTTGTACCCAAAGCAGGGATCGCCAGCCCGGCCTGTGCCCAGGCGGTGGCGTGCGTGGAATGGGTATGTACAATCCCCCCCAAGGACGGGTAACGCTGGTACAGCGCCAGATGGGTTGCCGTATCAGAAGAAGGACGCCATTTGCCTTCAACGACCTGTCCTTCCAGGTCAACCACCACCATATCGTCCGCTTTCATGGCGTCATAGGCCACGCCGCTCGGCTTAATCACCACCAGCCCCTGCTCGCGATCGATGGCGCTTACGTTGCCCCAGGTAAACGTCACCAGTCCATAGCGCGGGAGATCCATATTGGCTTCAAAGACCTGCTGTTTCAGCTTAAGCATGTTCCGCCTCCATCAGTCCTGCCCGCGCCATGCGCTCGCACACCCAGTCCCGGGCTTTCGCCACTTCTGCCGCCGGATCGTCCGCGGTTTCGCTCCACATCTCAATCAGGTAAGGCCCGCAATAACCTGTCTGTTTGAGCGTCTGGAAGCACCGTTCGAAATCCACCACCCCGGTGCCGAACGGTACGTTTTTAAACACGCCGGGACGGGTATCTTTAACGTGCACCGCCACGATATGCCCGATGCCCGCCTGAAGCTCCATCTGTACGTCGTTATCCCATGCCGACAGGTTGCCGATATCCGGATAAAGCTGGAACCACGGGTTATTCAGATAGTGCGCGTAGCCCAGCGCCTTGCTGATGGAGTTCATCAACGGATAATCCATGATCTCCATCGCCAGCGTCACCTGCGCACGGCTTGCCATCTCAACGCTCTCTTTCAGGCCGTCACGGAAACGACGGCGCGTTTCATCATTGGCTTCCTGATAGTAAACATCATAACCCGCCAGTTGGATCACGCGGATGCCGACATCCTGTGCGAAGCGAATAGCTTTACGCATGATCTCCAGCCCTTCGGCGCGTACGGCATCATCTTCGCTGCCAAGCGGAAAACGACGATGAGCGCTCAGGCACATGGATGGCACGCGCACGCCGGTTTCGGCAATGGCGCTCACCAGCGCCAGACGCTGGTCGCGGCTCCAGTCCAGGCGAGCAAGACGCTCGTCCGTCTCATCCAGCGACATTTCGACAAAATCGAAACCCAGCTGCTTCGCCAGCTGTAACCGCTCCAGCCAGCACTCCCCCGCAGGGAGTGCCTTTTCATAGATGCCAAGCGGGACCTGTTTTGACAACATACCCGCTCCTTAACCCCAAAGCTGAGCGATTGAGCGTTTAAACTGACGCGCCGCTTCCACCGGAGATTCCGCATCGCGAATGCTACGACCGGCAATAAAGACGTGAATTGGAATCCCCTTGAACAGCGGCAGATCTTCCAGCGCCAGGCCACCGGTTACGGTCACTTTGAAGCCCATATCGGCCAGACGTTTGATCGCGCTGATATCGGCTTCACCCCACGCCACGCCTGCGGCCTGCGCATCACGGCTGCGGTGATAAACCACCTGCTGGATACCTGCTTCGCGCCACTCCTGCGCCTGCTCCCAGGTCCAGAAACCGGTCAGTTCAATCTGCACGTCGCCATTGAACTCCTTCGCCACGTCCAGCGCGCCTTTCGCAGTGTTGATATCCGCACAGCAGATCACGGTGACCCAGTCGGCGTTGGCTTCAAAGCACATGCGAGAGAGAATTTTGCCCGCATCGGCGATTTTGGCATCCGCCAGCACGATTTTATGCGGATAGAGCGCCTTCAGGTCACGAACCGCACGAACGCCTTCGCCCACGCACAGAATGGTGCCGACTTCGATGATGTCCACTTCTTCCGCAATCAGACGGGTGGTTTCGTAAGCGTGAGACAGAGTCTGGTTATCCAGCGCGACCTGCAACATTGGTAATGACATTTTAAATTCCTCTTAAACGGCCGCCGCAGTGGCGTTATCAATTAAATCCAGCACGTCCTGCGCGGTACGGCAGGCGCGTAAACGGTCAAAATTAGCTTCATCATCAAACAGATTGACGATCTGCATGATGCCCACCTCCTGGTGGGTATTGGCATCGACAGCCGCCATAGTGATAAGGATGTCGACCGGGTCGTTATCTTCGTGGTTAAACACCAGCGGCGTTTTCAACGTCACCAGCGCGAAGCCGGTTTTCTTGACGCCCTCTTCCGGGCGGCCATGCGGCATCGCCAGGCCTGGCGCAATCACAAAGTAAGGGCCATGCTGCGCCACGCCATCCAGAATCGCCTGGTAGTAACGCGGCTCGACAACGTCAGCCTTAACCAGCAGATCCACGCTCAGCTTCACCGCTTCCTGCCAGGTGCTGGCTTCGGCCTGTAAAAGGATGGAGTTATTCTCTGCCAGCGAATCACGTAGTTTCATGTGGCATCCTTACTTCACGTCTTGTGGGAAGTGTTCTTTGATCACTTCCAGCAGCTTTGGTCCGAAATCCGCAGGCGACAGCATGTTGCGTACGCCTACCACGTATTTGTTGCCCGACACGCTAATCTCGCCGGCAATGTGCGTTGAGGCGATGATGATGTCCGCGCCGTTCAGTTCACTTTTGTATTCACCCACTGCGCAGCTGTTCACCGTGTGGTCAATGTTTGACTGGGTTAAAAACTGGTCCACTTTCATCTTCATGATCATGGAGCTACCTTGCCCATTGCCACACACAGCCAGGATACGTACGGTCATAATCGAAACTCCTTAATGAGCAGACACTTCTGCTGTTTGTTTTTCCGCATCTTCTTCAGCCCGCAGCGAACGGCCAGCGAAGAACATATAAGCCAGGGCAATCAGGATGATGACGGCCATAAAGACCAGCCCGACGGACGCAAAGCCCTGCATCATCGGCGGCGCCAGAATTGACCAGTCCGCCATGCCCATCCAGGCGCTCATGCCGGTGAGCTTGACCGCCCACACGCACCCGAAGATTTCAACCATGCCCATCACCAGGCAGATCTTGAGCGCTGCGCGCCATCCGCCGAAGTGGTTAGCAAACACGCCGATAGTGGCGTTGGAGAAGAACATCGGGATAAAGCCAGGAATAATCAGGATTGAGGAGCCACAGCCCACCAGAATGCCGACCGCAATCAGCTGGCCGATGGTGCCCCACATAAAGCCCCAGACAACGGCGTTTGGCGCAAAGCTATAGATAGCCGCACAGTCAATCGCCAGCACCGCGCCAGGGATCAGGCGCTGGGAGATGCCATTAAACGCTTCCGACAGTTCGGCGACGAACATACGCACGCCCTGGGTGATGATGAAAATGGCCACGGCGAAGGAGAAACCGGTTTGCAGGATATAGACCGTCCAGTGGGTTTTACCCGCCATCGCCTGCACCACGTCAATGCCAAAGGAGAGCAGGATGGCGCCGAAGAAGATGGTCATCACAATTGCCGTGGAGACGATGTTGTCGTGGAAGATATTCAGCCAGCCAGGCAATTTGAGATCTTCAACACTCTCCTCTTTTTTGCCCAGGTACGGCGCGACTTTGTAAGCAATCCAGGAGGCGAACTGCTGCTGGTGACCGATGGAGAAACCGCAGCCGTCTGTAACGTCCTGCGTTGGCTTATACATCATGTTGGAGGTGATGCCCCAGTAAAGTGAGACCAGCACTGCCGTGCAGATGACCGTGGTCCACATTGGGTAGCCGAAGATATAGAGAGAAACGGCAATCAGACCCGCCTGCTGGAACATGATGTGCCCGGTGAGCATGATGGTGCGAATACCGGTGATACGGCGCAGGAGCACGTAAATGATGTTCAGCGCCAGCGCGAGCAGTACCGCATACCCAACCCAGCTGTATGCATCTCCCATGCGATCGATGGTGGCCATCATGGACGCGTAAGTGTCAGAGATGGCGCCGTTAATGCCGTACACCTCTGACATTTTGGCAACAACCGGCTTAAACGTGCTGGTCAGAATGCCAGACCCCGCCTGCAACAGCATAAAACCAATGATGGTTTTGATGGTGCCTTTGATAATCACGCTGACGCTTTTGCGCAGCAGGATGTACCCCAGGCACGTCACGATACCCAGCAACAGCGGGGCGTTGGTCATTACCTGATTAAAGAAAACGGTAAAGACGTTGTAGAGGATCTCCATAACTCTCTCCAGAAAATGAGAACACGAGGGGCAATCCCTGTGTGGTTGGTGTCATCACTCTATTAATCACAAATAATCATCACAAGATTGCATTTGATTATTTGTGACGGATCACGCAATTTATTTCCATGGCGTTAGTAATGATTTTCACTACCAAACCAATCCAATAAATAAATTCTTAATTTTCAGTATATTAATCATTTATAGCGGTTATCTTATCAACGTCATGATGTCTTTTCTGTGATGTGGCGAGGGGAATTTTCCGTAAATAAGCCATTGCAAATCGGTTTAAACAGTGCCAGCATTAATCACAACAAGTCACAGTATGATTACTTTTGATTAAAACCAGGAGTCAAACGATGAGTAAAGTGAAAACCATCACCCGTGAATCATGGATTCTAAGTACCTTTCCGGAGTGGGGTAGCTGGCTGAACGAAGAGATCGAGCAGGAACAGGTTGCTCCTGGCACATTTGCGATGTGGTGGCTGGGCTGCACCGGGATCTGGCTGAAATCAGAAGGCGGCGCCAACATTTGTGTTGATTTCTGGTGCGGCACCGGCAAACAGAGCCACGGCAATCCACTGATGAAAAAAGGCCACCAGATGCAGCGTATGGCCGGCGTTGAAAAGCTCCAGCCGAACCTGCGCACCACGCCTTTTGTGCTTGATCCTTTTGCCATTCGCCAGATCGACGCCGTTCTCTCTACCCACGATCACAACGATCATATCGACGTGAACGTGGCGGCAGCGGTAATGCAAAACTGCGCGGACGACGTACCGTTTATCGGGCCGCAGACCTGCGTGGATTTGTGGATTGGCTGGGGCGTGCCAAAAGAGCGCTGCATCGTGATGAAGCCGGGCGACGTGGTGAAAATCAAAGACATTGAGATTCACGCGCTGGATGCCTTTGACCGCACCGCGCTGATCACCCTGCCTGCCGATCAGAAAGCCGCAGGCGTACTGCCAGACGGGATGGATGAGCGCGCGGTGAACTATCTGTTCAAAACGCCTGGCGGTTCCCTGTATCACAGCGGTGACTCCCACTACTCCAACTACTACGCGAAGCACGGTAACGAGCACCAGATTGACGTGGCGCTTGGCTCTTACGGTGAAAACCCGCGCGGGATCACCGACAAAATGACCAGCGCGGATATGCTGCGTATGGCCGAAGCGCTGAAAACCAAAGTGGTGATCCCGTTCCACCATGATATCTGGTCAAACTTCCAGGCCGATCCGCAAGAGATCCGCGTCCTGTGGGAGATGAAAAAAGACCGCCTCAAGTATGGCTTCAAGCCGTTCATCTGGCAGGTTGGCGGCAAGTTCACCTGGCCGCTGGATAAAGACAATCTTGAGTATCACTACCCGCGTGGTTTCGATGATTGCTTTACGATTGAACCCGATCTGCCGTTCAAGTCCTTCCTCTGATACCGAGGCCCAATCGCCAGACCCTGCGTCTGGCGATGTCATTTTTATTTTAGTAATTTCACGCTATTTCAAATATCATCTTTTCAAATCAATTCTTATCGGAATAGCTCATGACGGAAGCGCAACGGCATCAAATTTTACTGGAACTCCTGGCGCAAACAGGGTTTATCACCGTCGAGAAAGTGATCGAACGTTTAGGGATCTCCCCCGCTACCGCGCGACGGGATATCAACAAGCTGGATGAGAGCGGCAAGCTGAAAAAAGTCCGCAATGGCGCAGAGGCCATCAGCCAGCAGCGTCCACGCTGGACGCCGATGAACATCCACCAGGCGCAGAATCACGATGAAAAGGTGCGGATTGCCAGAGCGGCGTCACAGCTGGTGAATCCCGGGGAGAGCGTGGTGATCAACTGCGGTTCGACGGCGTTTCTGCTGGGCCGTGAAATGTGCGGCAAGCCGGTGCAAATCATTACCAACTATCTGCCGCTGGCCAATTATCTCATTGACCAGGAACATGAAAGCGTGGTGATCATGGGCGGCCAGTATAACAAGAGCCAGTCCATCACCCTGAGCCCGCAGGACAGTGAAAACAGCCTCTACGCCGGGCACTGGATGTTTACCAGCGGCAAAGGCCTGACGGCGGATGGACTGTATAAAACCGATATGCTCACCGCAATGGCAGAGCAGAACATGCTTAACGTGGTGGGCAAGCTGGTGGTGCTGGTCGACAGCAGCAAGGTCGGTGAACGCGCCGGCATGCTTTTCAGCCGCGCCGAGCAAATCAGCATGGTGATCACCGGCAAAAACGCCAACCCCGAGATCCTCAGCAAGCTGGAGGATCAGGGTGTCACGGTGCTGCGCGTTTAAAGGTGCTGGCGGAAGAATTCCACGGTTGCTTCCAGCACGGCCGGGGTAATACGGTGCCGGACACCCGCTCCCCACAGGCAGGTCAGATTACTGTCCAGCCCTTCGCGCTGTAGCGCCTGTTGCAGGCGGAACGTTTCACCGGGCGGTACGACGTCGTCGGCATCCCCATGCCACAGCAGCAGCGGACGATCGGCCAGCTGCGAAAGCGCAAGGCTGACGTCCCATTCAGACAACAGGGTCTCAATCTCCTGAGGGGCCTGCGGCGGGAATAGCGTCTTTGCCAGCGACGTAAAGTAGCCCGATCCCATCAGGCAAGCCACGGACGTCACCTCCGGATGCCTGGCCATGATCCCCAGCGCCGTCATTCCGCCCATTGATGCGCCTGCGACCGCCAGCCGTTTCCCCTCCACCAGCCCGGCCTGCAAGAGCGCGTCACGCAGCCCGGCGAACTCGGTCAGATTGCCGTGCAGCGTTTGCCAGAACAGCCCCAGCCGCGCCTGCTCATCGCCCGTAAAGCGTGCCCCATGATTCGGCGCATCAGGCATGACCACCCGGAAACCGGCCTGCGCCAGCGCGACGGCAAAATAGCTGTAGACCAGCTTCGAGGAGAGAAAGCCATGATAGAAAACTACCGTCGGCAGCGGCTGTTCACCTTTACCAGCCGGAAAAGCATGGATGATTTCATGCTCACTCAGCTGGCGAGTTTCAATTTCAATCATTGTCGATCCTGTGCTGATGAATGATTCATAATGTTGAGAGCTGGATTACGGTTTCACGATATTTTCATTCGAAATCTACGTCCCAGATAACACTTCGGGAACATTCCCCCAAAACTAAATTCGCAGACAACTACACTATGGCTATCAGGAAAAGAGACAGGTTTATGCGCAGGCTTACCGCTTTATTGCTGGTCTCGCTGCTCAGCGGATGTTCCGTATTGCAGGGTACGCCAGAACCGGCGCCGCCGGTTACCGATCATCCTCAGGAAATTCGTCGTAATCAGACGGAAGGATTACAACGCCTGGGTACCGTATCCGCGATGGTTCGTGGTTCCCCGGATGATGCAGAAGACGCAATTGAAGCGCAGGCCGTTGCCGCAAAAGCAGATTATTACGTCATCACGATGATTGATGAAACCATTATTACGGGACAGTGGTACGCCCAGGGCATTTTGTACCGTAAGTAAGCATCATCATTTGAACGACTTTTACACTGCTTTGCGTCCGTAGACATTTTCCTGTCCACAATAAACTCCATGCCAGCAACAATGGAAATGAGTTTATTCGCGAAGGATTGCCCGGCGGATACCGGAGACACGTGAAAAGGAGCTGACGATGAAACGAACCCTTGCTTTAACGACGCTATTGCTTTCAGCGGGCCTGCTGAGCACCACGGCGCAGTCGGCCGAATTTGCCAGCGCGGATTGCGTCACGGGCCTGAACGAGATTGGTCAGATCTCCGTCAATAATATCACGGGGAGTCCGCAAGACGTTGAACGTGTCGTCGCTCTGAAGGCCGATGAACAGGGCGCATCCTGGTATCGCATCGTCCAGATGCAGGAAGATCACCATGTTAATCACTGGCGCGTGCAGGCCATTCTTTATGCCTAATCCCTTCCGATAAAAGCCACTTAATTTTAGTGGCTTTTCACTTTTGCAAATTTTTTATCTTTCCCAAAACCTAACGAAAACAAACATGTAACATTAGGTTACATTAAAAAGGTAAACGTTATCTCTGCTCTGCCGTTGAACAGCCATCACTTTTCAATAATGAGCAATTTATGATCACCTTTTTCCGCCGGGCAGGTCTGGGCACGAAGCTATCGCTGCTAACAGGTGCCAGTGTCGCCACGCTTTTTTTGCTGTTCACTTTTCTGTTGAGCCACAACGCCAGCCAGCAGCTTGAAGATCTTGCGATTGAAGACCTGCATAACCAGTCTACCGGCATGGTGGATATGGTAGAGATGTTCAACACCAGCCTGAGCGAAGAGGTCGAGAGCTATACCCGCCTGTTCACCACCTTTTTGCCACAGCCATTGAACAGCGACAGCAGCCAGAGCCGCACCATTAACGGCCTTACCGTTCCTCTGCTGAAGGGCGGTGAAACGGAGTTGCATGAAAACAATACGCTTTCTGATGACTTCCTGAGCCGAACGGGGGCCATCTCGACGCTGTTTGTCCGCAGTGGTAACGATTTTATCCGCGTGGCCACGTCGCTGCGCAAAGAGAATGGCGACCGCGCCATCGGAACCGTTCTTGATACCACCAGCCCGGCATTTGCGGCTGTCACCAAAGGGGAGGTCTATCGCGGCCTCGCGCTGCTGTTCGGCAAGCGCTATATCACGCAGTACCAGCCTGTTAAAAATGCGGAAGGCCAGGTTATCGGGATTATCTTTGTTGGCGTCGACATCACCCATTCCTGGAACGTCATGCGCGAGAAAATCCTTAACCGTCGTCTGGGCGAGAGCGGTCACTTCTTTGTACTGGATCGCAGCAGCGGTAAAACGTACGGACAGTATCTGTTCCATGCCAGCGATGAGGGCAAACTGCCCAACTGGGACACGGCGACACAGCAGCAGCTTCTGAGTGATAAAGCCGGCACGCTGGAACGCGTGAGCGCGGATGGCCGTACGCTCAAAGTCGCCTACACGCCGCTGCCGGGCTGGAACTGGACCATCGTGGGTGAAGTGGATAAAGCCGTACTGCTTTCAAGCGTCACCACGCTGCGCGATCGCTTCCTGATGGCGGGCGTGGTGCTATCCGCGCTCTTCGCGGGCCTGTTCGTTATCCTCATTCGCCGGATGCTAACCCGCCCACTGCGCGCAGTGATCGCGCTTGCCCGGCAGTATGCCGCAGGCGATCTTCGCGCCAGCCTGCCGGTAACCCGCCAGGATGAAGTCGGCCAGCTGATTGATGCCATCAATGGGATCGGGGGCGGCCTGCAAAAAATTGTGTTGCAGGTCCGCGAGGCCGCAAGCGAAATCCATCTGGGGACTAACGCGCTGGCTTCAGATACCGGCGAGATCTCTGAACAGATCAACAAACAGGCCAGCAGCGTTGAGGAGACCTCCGCCAGCATGGAGCAATTAGCCGCCACCGTGCAGCAAAATGCCGCCAACATGGAGCAAACTCAGCAGCTGGTGGGGGAAACCTCGCGCGCGGTGCATCAGGGTGGAGAGACGGTGACCCACGCAGTTTCCACCATGGATGATATTCGTGATGCATCGAAACGCATTGAAGACATCACCCGCGTGATTGAGTCCATCGCTTTCCAGACCAATATCCTGGCGCTCAATGCGGCGGTTGAAGCGGCGCGGGCGGGCGAGCACGGGAAAGGTTTCGCAGTGGTGGCGCAAGAGGTGCGCGCCCTGGCCGCACGCAGCGCCAACGCGGTAAAAGAGATTGAGCAGCTGATTGGCGACACGCTGAACAAGGTGAGCGAAGGCCATGCGCTTTCTGAGCAGACGCGTCTGGCGATGGATGCCATCATTGTTCATATCGATAACATCAGCCAGCTTGTTACCGAGATCAACCACGCCTCCCGCGAGCAGTCTGCGGGGATTGGTCAGGTGAATCTGGCGATGACGCACATCGGTGAAGCATCGCACATCAATGCCGATCGTATCTCACGCAGCGAGCAGACGGCGCAGACGCTGCGCGAGAAGGGTTCACATCTCACCCGGCTGGTGAGCCTGTTCCAGCTTAAAGCTTAACCGACCCGGCCCGTGGCGCGCAGCAGCAGGTCGTTTTGCACCTGTTCGCTCATCAGCGTGCCGCCCCGGGTATCCAGCATCATGCGGCACCACGCCTGCGCCACGGG
>NZ_QFRV01000077.1:0-20071 GCF_004136805.1 Enterobacter cloacae complex sp. GF14B | reverse complement strand
GTCGTTGCTGGTGGTCGCCAGCGGCAGCGCCATCGGCCGTGAAGGTGCCATGATCCTGCTCGCCGCCCTCGCCGCCTCCTTTTTTGCACAACGTTGTACGCCAAAATCCGAATGGAAACTGTGGATCGCCTGCGGTGCCGCCGCCGGGATGGCCAGCGCCTATCATGCGCCGCTGGCGGGCAGCCTGTTTATCGCAGAGATCCTGTTTGGCACGCTGATGCTGGCCTCCCTCGGCCCGGTGGTGATTGCCGCTGTAGTGGCCCTGCTGACCACCCGCCTGTTAAGTCCCGGCGCGAATACGCTATATGATGTCCATCTCAGCGAGATGCTTACGGCGGTGGATTATTTCCTGATCGTTGGCGTGGGCCTGCTGGCTGGCGTTTGCGGCCCGCTGCTGATGTGGCTGATGGCGGCCAGCCACAGGCTGTTTCTGCGTCTCAAACTCTCACCGCCGTGGCAGCTGGCGCTGGGTGGTCTGATCGTCGGGCTGCTGTCGCTGCTGACGCCAAAAGTATGGGGGAATGGCTATAGCGTGGTTCAGGCGTTTTTGCAGTCGCCGCCGCTGCTGTCGGTGATTGCTGGCGTCTTTATTTGCAAGCTGCTGGCGGTACTGGCAAGCAGCGGGTCCGGCGCGCCGGGAGGCGTGTTCACGCCAACCTTGTTCGTTGGTATGGCAACGGGAATGCTGTTTGCGCAGATCTTTGCGCTGTGGTTTCCTGGCTCTGAGACGGCGATCCTGCTTGGGCTGGCGGGAATGGCGACGCTGCTCGCCGCCACAACGCATGCGCCAATCATGTCGGCCTTGATGGTCTGTGAGATGACCGGGCAGTATTTTTTACTTCCCGGTTTGCTGGTTGCCTGTGTTGTGGCGTCGGTATTGTCGAGAACGCTACGCCACGACTCGATCTACGGCCAGCATACCGCCGAAAGCCGAGAGATCGATATAGTGCGCTAATTCGCGCTGCTCTGCGCGGGGCAGATAAGGCAGTTCGCCTACCAGCGGGCCAGGCAGCTTTTTGCTCAGCACGTCGATGATTTCAGCGTAGTGCGCAAGGCCCGGGTTAATACGATTCGCCACCCAACCAATCAGCGGCAGGCCGTCATTAGCGATAGCCTGCGCCGTCAGCAAGGCATGGTTGATGCACCCTTCCTGGATGCCCACGACCATAATCACCGGCAATTGCTCCTGCACCACCCATTCGGAAAGGGGACGTAAATCGTTCATCAGGCTGCGCCAGCCACCGGTCCCTTCAACGACAACGTGGTCAACCTTTTCACTCAGATTTGCCAGGCCATCAGAAAGCAGGCTGTAGTTGATAAGCCCACTGTGAGCGACGCTGCTTTCCTCTTCGCTTAACGCGATAGGATTGACGGCATCATAAGGCAGTTCCAGAGACGAGACGCTTTGCAGAACCAGGGCGTCCTTATTGCGCAGCCCTTCTGGCGTCTCTTTACTGCCTTTTGCAACCGGCTTGTATCCTGCAACGCGTTTACCGCTTGCCGCCAGGGCCTGGAGTAACGCGCGGGATACGACTGTCTTCCCGACAGACGTATCCGTACCAGTAATAAAGAAACGCTTAAGCATGACTCATTCCACCTCTTGGGTATGCTTCAAAATATAAACCAGGTAAATAATTCAGTGGGGAAAGTCTACGGGATGCGTGCGCTACCGGGCTTGAGATAGCGCAATTTTTCGTACATCTCTGGAAAAGAGTTAGCCCTGTAGCAAACGAATCAGTAACGAGCCGTTGTACATCGCATCTTTTACCAGCGCGGCGCCGGCCATCGTGCCCTGGTTGGAAAATTGCGTACTTTCGACCACGATGTTTTTACTGTACGCGGGAAGCGCCTGCTGATTGATGCAGGCGGAAATCGCCGGAAAGAGGATATCCGCCGCCTGGCTGAGCGGGGAGCCGATCAGTATTTTTTGCGGGTTAAACAGATTCACCATAATGGCCAGAATGCGCCCGACATTATTGCCCACGCCGGTAATAATGTCCTTCGCCAGCAGATCGCCCTGCCTTGCCGCAGCGCACAGTGCCTCGACGCTTAACGGTTGACCGTGCAGCGTGGAGCTCATCGACTGGCTGAGCCGCACTTGCGCCAGCTCCAGCACGCTTTCGACGCTGGCAATCGTCTCCAGACAGCCATGGTTACCGCAGTAGCAGCGTTTTCCGTACGGATCGACCTGCGTATGGCCGATCTCCACCAGGCTACTGCTGCCAGCATGCAACAGACGCCCGTCGGTAATCACACCAGCGCCAACGTTATGATCAATCACCACCTGAATCACGTCGCGCGCGCCCCGGGAAGCGCCAAACAACGCCTCCGCCATCGTCCAGGCGCTGATATCATGCTGAATATAGACCGGTACACCGGTGTGGTTTTCCAGCACGTCGCCCAGCGGCATCTCTTTGACGTTTTCATAAAACGGCATGCGGTGCACAATGCCATTTTCGGTATCAATAATTCCCGGCAGGGTGATCGCAATCGCCGTTAAACGTTCAAGACGCTGCTGGTGACGAATAAAGAACTGGTCGATGTGGGTCAGAATGGCATCGAGAAGTGGTTGCTCTGCATCGAGCGGGAGTTCCAGCCGGTCTTCCACCACCAGCTTGCTGCTGAGGTCGCGCAGCGCGAGGAAGATTTCCCCGCGGCTAATCCGCAGCGACAGGTAGTGCCAGGCTTCCGTTTCCACCACCAGCCCTACCGCCGGACGGCCACGACTGCCCGGCTCCTGAATTTCTGTCTCCTGAACCAGATGGGCTTCCAGCATTTCGCGGACAATCTTGGTAATACTGGCGGGTGCCAGTTGTGCCAGGCGCGAAAGATCGATACGCGAAACCGGACCAAGCTGATCAATCAGGCGATAAACGGCGCCCGCGTTGGTCTGCTTGATCTGATCGATATGCCCTGGCTGACTATCAGCAACCACCTCGTACTCCCTTATTTTCGAGCTTCGAAATAAACTGAGGGCTATGGTGAAGCACTTCAATGGCTGACGTCAAATTTTTACTTAGCCATGTGATTTACTGCACATTTTCGCCCACTTTTCCCTATAAATAACGCCCGCGAGAAGCGGTAATTAATTGTTCTTTGAAACGCTGTGCCGCATGGCTCTGTTCATGATGTTTAGACCACACCAGCCACATCTCTGAGACTGCATCCTGCTCGGCTATCTTCACCCAGCGCATTTCCGGCAATTGTACCCGTTTAAACGAGGCCGGGAGAATCGACACGCCAAGCCCTGCGGCAACGAGACCAATGATCGTCATGGCTTCCCCCACCTCCTGCGCGATAGTCGGGACAAGGCCATATCGCCGCATCAAACCAAGAATATCGTCATACAACCCGGTTCCCACCTGTGGGTCAAAAAAGACAAATGGCTCTTTCGCCAGTTCAGCCAGCGTGACGCTGTGCTGCGCGGCGAGCGGATGATCCCGGGGGATCATCGCCATCAGCGGTTCGCGCAGGATCACCTGCCACGCCAGGGTATCAGGCAACTGCGTGTTACGCATCAGCCCCAGATCGAGCGTTCCTTCGTTAAGCGGCGATATCTGCTCGCGAGTATTTATTTCGCGCGTCTGAATATGCACATCCGGAAAGTTACGGCGAAACGAGGATAGCGTTTGTGAAACAGCGCTGATAAAGGGGGCCGATGAGGTAAACCCGATGCGCAGCTCTCCCGTCTCCCCGAGATAAAGCCGTTCCGCTCTGGCGGCGGCGTCCTCCACCATACTCAGGATCTGTCGGCTATCGGCAAGAAACTGTTTTCCCGCCGCCGTCAGGCTCACGCTGCGGTTGGTTCGCGCCAGCAGACGCGCCCCGACCTGCTGCTCCAGGATCTGTATCTGCTGGCTTAGCGGTGGCTGAGAGATATTCAGCCTTGCCGCCGCACGACCAAAATGCAGCTCTTCGGCGACGGCGACAAAATAGCGTAGATGGCGCAGCTCGATATTCATATTTTTAAAGTATCATTTGAGATTATTAATATATTAGACAGAATATTTACATTTTCCTACCCTAATCTTGTGGTCATACCCGTCACCAGAAACCACGGGGATGTTTAAGCAAGGATTATGTGTGAGCCGTACAACGACCGTTGATATCGCGCCGGCCAGCGACATTGATGATTTACCCGCAGCACCGCAGCCGGTTCAGTTTATTAAACGTGGTACCCCCCAGTTTATGCGCGTCACGCTGGCGCTCTTCTCAGCGGGTCTCGCCACTTTCGCCCTGCTCTACTGCGTTCAGCCGATCCTACCGGTCCTGTCGCATGAATTTGGCGTGTCGCCAGCCAGCAGCAGTATTTCGCTCTCCATTTCAACCGGGATGCTGGCGATCGGTCTGCTGTTCACCGGGCCACTTTCGGATGCCATCGGGCGTAAGCAGGTTATGGTAACGGCGTTAATGCTGGCCTCCGTGTGTACCTTGCTGTCCACCATGATGACCAGCTGGCACGGCATTCTGGTCATGCGCGCGCTGATTGGGTTATCCCTGAGCGGCGTGGCGGCGGTCGGGATGACCTATCTCAGCGAGGAGATCCACCCGAGCTTCGTGGCCTTCTCCATGGGGCTGTACATTAGCGGGAACTCTATCGGCGGGATGAGCGGACGCCTGCTCAGCGGTGTGTTTACTGATTTCTTTAACTGGCGCATTGCGCTGGCCGTTATCGGCTGCTTCGCCCTCGCTTCGGCGCTGATGTTCTGGAAAATCCTGCCGGAATCGCGCCATTTCCGCCCGACCTCCCTGCGTCCGAAAACGTTATTTATCAACTTTCGCCTGCACTGGCGCGATCAAGGGCTGCCCCGTTTGTTCCTGACCGGTTTCCTGCTGATGGGCTCGTTCGTGACGCTGTTCAACTACATTGGCTATCGTCTGATGCTTTCACCGTGGCATCTTAGCCAGGCATTAGTGGGTTTGCTCTCTGTGGCATATCTCACCGGGACATGGAGTTCGCCAAAAGCGGGCGCCATGACCGCGCGCTTCGGCCGTGGTCCGGTGATGCTGGTATCCACCGCCGTGATGCTGTTCGGACTGCTGATGACGCTTTTCTCTTCCCTGTGGCTGATTTTTGCCGGAATGCTGCTCTTCTCTGCGGGCTTCTTTGCCGCGCATTCCGTTGCCAGCAGCTGGATTGGCCCACGCGCGCGCCGCGCTAAAGGTCAGGCTTCGTCACTGTATCTGTTCAGTTACTATCTTGGTTCCAGCATAGCCGGTACGCTCGGCGGGGTGTTCTGGCATAACTACGGCTGGAACGGCGTGGGCGGATTTATCGCGCTGATGCTGTGCGCGGCACTGCTGGTGGGCGCGAGCCTGCATAAACGATTGCATTAAATTTAATTGCACTGACGATATTGCATATTACGAAAGGCCAAATTTGATGGCCTTTCTTTTTAAATGACTTAAATCAACGAGTATTATAAGCGGCAATACCTGCGCCAACAATAGCCAATACACCCACCACTGCTTTAGCCTCTTTTACATGCTGGTTATGCATTATTGCTGCTTTATTAGCATTAACCGCGTTAGGGTCCAATGTAATAACATTGCTAAAATGATTCATGCAAGCTTCATCAACAGTTCCATTGAAGGTGCCCGAAAGTACTTTATCAGTTTTATTATCTATTGATAATGACAATGCACAAATATGGGTTGCCGTAGCACTGCCATAATTTCCAGTGGTGTCAGATGTTCCAACCGCCCCCCCAGAAAAACCGTTACCATATCCCTGATAACTGGAACCACTCACCGTCACAGCATTAGTATCAGTGCTAAAAGAACCGACAGACGTTGTCCCCTGATTACTATCCCACTGATACATCGTCTGACTGCCATTGATGGGCATTGTACGTGTTGGTATCCCTAAATCAGTCATTGCTTCTGCCTTACTATGCCCAATAAGGGTAATTGTGGCATTTCTATACTGAGAAGGAACGGGTTGCATCGCGCAGCCACTTAGCAAAGGCGCTGCAATCGCGCAGAAAATAAATTTATTCATTATAAGAGTTGCCTATTAATTGACTTTGACGCATTGAATATCGCGCCAGGTAAGAATATTCCTATGCACTCTTCTATATTTGACTATGAGAGCTATTTTCAACATTCAAATAATTCACCCAATCAATATAAACAACAATATTTATTTGCGCAGATTATTCGATAACATAGAATATCAACGTCATTTGAATAAGTAACATATGTTTTAATCAGATATGAACCTCTGTATGCTCGTTATGACATTCAAACACAACCAGAGCACAGAATGAAAAATAACCATTTTTATCAATCTCTTACAAAAACCTTCCAGCGCCTCTCCCGCTTCTCTCACCTCTCCTCCATCGCCAGCTGGGACATGTTCACCATGATGCCGCCAGGCGGCAGCGCCGCGCGCGGTGAAGCGCTGGCGGAGATGAGCGTCCTGCAACATCAGATCCTGACCGATAAAAAAGTGGGTGAATGGCTGGCGGCGGCGGCAGACGAAGATCTGAACGACGTTGAGCTGGCCAACCTGCGTGAAATGACGCGCTACTACCAGCAGGCAACTTTACTGCCGGAATCGCTGGTGGAGGCCAAATCGCTGGCGGGCAGCAGGTGTGAACACGCGTGGCGCACTCAGCGTCCGGCCAACGACTGGCAGGGCTTTTCAGCCAACCTGAAAGAGGTGGTGAAACTCAGTCGTGAAGAAGCCCGCCTGCGCGCTGAGGCTAAAGGCTGCACGCCTTACGACGCGCTGCTGGATATCTTTGAACCCGACATGACCAGCGCTCGCCTGGATGTGCTGTTCGGCGATCTGAAGTCCTGGCTACCGGAGTTGCTGGCAAAGGTTGTGGAAAAACAGGCTCAACGATCGTTCGTTCCGCCACAGGGTCCCTTCCCGACCGCCACGCAGCGCGAGCTGGGCCTGGAAGCGATGAAAATGCTTGGCTTCGATTTTAACGGCGGTCGTCTGGACGTTAGCGCCCACCCGTTCTGCGGCGGCGTGCCGGAAGATGTGCGTATCACCACGCGTTACGATGAAGATGAACTGCTCAGCGCGCTTTTCGGCGTGATCCACGAAACCGGACATGCCCGCTACGAGCAAAACCTTCCGCGAGCATGGGCCGGTCAGCCCGTTGCGCTGGCGCGCTCTACGGCGATCCATGAATCCCAGAGCTTGTTCTTTGAAATGCAGCTAGGCCGCAGCGACGCTTTCCTGAAGCATCTGCTTCCGGCGGTTCATGCCCGTTTCGGCAGCCAGGCGGCATTCAGCGAAGAGAATTTCATTGCCTGGAACCAGCGCGTGAAGCCGGGCTACATCCGCGTTGATGCGGATGAAGTGAGCTATCCGGCGCATGTGGTGCTGCGCTATGAGATCGAGCGCGCGCTAATCAATGGCGAAATTGAAGTCGATGATATTCCCGCGTTATGGGATGAGAAAATGCAGGCCTGGCTTGGGTTATCCACCAAAGATAACTATCGCAACGGCTGTATGCAGGATATCCACTGGACCGACGGCGGTTTTGGCTACTTCCCGTCTTACACGCTGGGGGCAATGTATGCGGCACAGCTGTTCCATGCCGCCAAAACTGCGCTGCCCGGGTTGCAGATATCCATTGCCGGGGGCGATTTCTCAGCACTGTTTGACTGGCTGCGTCAGAATATCTGGCAGCACGGCAGCCGTTTCAGCACATCGCAGCTCATCACCCAGGCCACGGGCGAAGACCTGAATATCCGCTACTTCCGCGAACACCTGACGTCCCGCTATCTGTAACCGAACGCGCCGGGGGTCCACCCCGGCGTTGTACATACGGTTACACGCCGATACCAATCACTCACGGAAACCCCGAATTTCCAGGGATATAGTTATTTCAACGGCCCCGCAGTGGGGTTAAATGAAAAACCAAATTCGAGGGTATGAAAATGAAAAAAGTATTAGCTCTGGTTGTTGCCGCTGCTATGGGTCTGTCTTCCGCTGCATTCGCGGCTGAAACTACCGCCACCGCAGCGCCTGCGGCTTCCACCGCTGCTCCGGCCAAAACGGTTCACCATAAAAAACATCACAAAGCGGCTAAACCAGCGGCAGAACAGAAAGCGCAGGCCGCTAAAAAGCACCACAAAAAAGCGGCAAAACCAGCGGTAGAGCAGAAAGCACAGGCGGCTAAAAAGCATCACAAAAAAGCAGCAAAACACGAAGCGGCTAAACCTGCTGCACAGCCAGCAGCGTAAGAGTACAAGCTTAACCGTGCCCTTCGGGGCACGTTGGTAAACCGGCGCTGAACGGGTTTGCGGTCAGCGCCGTTTTTTTATCCGGAGGGCGTATGCTGCGGCGCTATCGGTTTGAGTTCATTCTTATCCTGCTAATTTTATGCGCGCTCATCGCCAGCCACTTTTATCTTTCCTGAATGTAGCACGCTGATTTTACTCCCACTTTCTCGCCGTCGCGTCTATAGTATTTTTATAGGGATCACTTTTAATAATCATAATTACCCCCCACCAGAGTGTGATATGCGTAAATCTGTTGTGTTGTTACTGGGAACGTTTAGCCTTTTTGCTGGCTTTTCACATGCGGATGATGGCGACGATGACGCCATTAGCGCCAAAGAGGTAAAGACGCTGTTTTTTGGTCATGACGATCGTACGCGTGTCACCGATCCTACCGAATCGCCCTGGGATGCCATCGGGCAACTGGAAACCGCCAGCGGCAATTTATGTACTGCAACCCTCATTACGCCACGCCTTGCGCTGACGGCGGGTCATTGCCTGTTAATGCCGCCTGAAGGCAAACCGGATAAAGCGATCGCCCTGCGCTTTGTGTCGCAAAAAGGAATATGGCGCTACGAAATTCACGGTATTGAGGGGCGGGTGGATCCGTCGCTTGGCAAACGCCTGAAACCGGATGGTGATGGCTGGATTGTGCCGCCCGGGGCGGCCTCCTGGGATTTCGGGCTGATCGTTTTACGTTATCCGCCGTCCGGGATCACCCCGCTGCCGCTCTTTGATGGCGATAAAGCCGCGCTCACCGCCGCCCTGAAAGCCGCCGATCGAAAAGTAACGCAGTCAGGCTACCCTGTTGATCACCTCGATTCGCTGTACACCCATACGGACTGCGTGGTGACGGGTTGGGCGCAAAACAGCGTGCTGTCGCATCAGTGCGATACGCTACCGGGTGATAGCGGATCGCCGCTGATGTTAAAAACCGATAACGGCTGGCAGCTGATTGGCGTTCAAAGTTCTGCGCCAGCGGCGAAAGACCGCTGGCGCGCCGATAACCGGGCGTTGTCGGTGACCGGTTTTCGCGACCGGCTGGAAGCCCTGGCGCAGCAGTAGGTCACTCAGGCCAGTTTAATCATGATCATGCCGGCGAGCAGTAATACCAGCCCTATCCAGCCTTTATTGTTTAAACGCTGCCCGAACATAATCCAGCCTGCCGCCAGGGTGGCGGCAATACCGAAGCCACCCCACAGCGCATAGGCCACGGACAGATCGATGCCTTTCACCGCCTGCGACAGGGCGCTAAACGCCCCCAGAACCGCGGCAATCGATAACAGGCCGTAGGCTTTGCGACGAAAACCGTCGGAAAACTTCAGAAAGACGTTCGCAATAATTTCCAGAACGATGGCGAAAGCCAGCCAGGCCGCGTGGATCCATTCAAACTGCTGCATGGGTCTGCTCCTTCTGCTGTTTTGCCGGTTTGCGTGTACCCGATTTAATCAGCACGATACCCGCGACCAGGGTCGTCAGCCCGGCAATTTTCATTGTCGTCAGGGTTTCATCAAATAACATGACGCTAAACAGCGTAATCAATAAAATACCAACACCTTCCCACAATGCGTATGCCACGCCCAGCGCGATTTTTTTAACCGCGAAAGAGAGGAAAATATAGGAAAGCGTAATCATGACCAGCATCAAAATAAAACCGGTGCTGCCATCACTCACGCTCGCCCATTTCATCGACAAGGTGCCGGTAATTTCAGCGACGATCGCCAGAGCTAATAAAATCCAGTAAAACATGTTTTTTCTCCTGCTTGAGAATATAATCCATCGAGGCTCGCTGCGGACAGCAAACCAAAAAATTGGGAATTAAATCAGTTAGCTAAGCGCATAGCGCCAGCTCAGGCAGAAGACGTGACTATAGCGCGGAACGCCAGTGTTGCTCACCAGAAAGCAGGCAGAGGGAGGTTGAAAACAGAGCAGAGTTGTTTGAAAAATACGTCCTGAACAAATTGTCCATAAAATTACAATTATCCGCGGTGTTGCTTCTCGTCTTTGCGGATGAAAATTGTCCTCGGTAGTTGAACACGCCTGATTTGTATCATAAGCCAGGAATTTACTCAAAGCCTTTTCATTTCTTTACCCAGTCTGTTTGATTTTGGTTAGTTTTTTTAATCCGCTTTCCCCTCTATTATAAATAAAAAACTGTTCAGGAACGTCCATGGCCAAACCTATTATCACCCTCAACGGGCTTAAGATCGTCATCATGCTGGGCATGCTGGTGATCATTCTGACCGGCGTTCGTTTTGCGGCCGATATCATCGTGCCTTTTATCCTGGCGCTTTTTATCGCGGTGATCCTCAATCCACTGGTGCAGCGAATGGTGCGGCTGCGCATCCCGCGTGTGCTGGCGATAAGCCTGCTTATCAGTATTATTATCGTTGCGATGGTGCTGTTAGTCGCCTATCTGGGAACCTCCCTGAACGAGCTGGCGCGGACGCTACCGACATACCGCTCTTCCCTGGCGACCCCGCTGCTGCAAATTGAACCCTGGCTGCAACGCGCGGGTATCGAAGTCTCGGTTGAGGAACTGCTTAAATATATCGATCCGAATGCCGCCATGACGATTGTCACCAGCCTGCTGGCACAACTCTCCAACGCCATGACCTCGATTTTCCTGCTGTTCCTGACGGTTGTGTTTATGCTGCTGGAAGTTCCACAGCTGCCTGCAAAGCTCCAGCACATCATGGTGCGTCCGGTAGAGGGAATGGGCGCCATTCAGCGCGCGCTCGACAGCGTTTCACGCTATCTGGTGCTGAAAACGGCCATCAGCCTGGTGACGGGATTAGTGGTCTGGGGGATGCTCGCCGCGCTGGATGTGCGTTTTGCCTTTGTCTGGGGGCTGCTGGCCTTTGCGCTCAACTATATTCCTAACATCGGCTCCGTGCTGGCGGCGATCCCCCCTATCCTTCAGGTGCTGGTTTTCAGCGGTTTGTATGATGCCCTGATTCTGCTGGCAGGCTATCTGGTGATTAACCTTGTCTTCGGGAACATTCTCGAACCACGGATAATGGGACGCGGGCTGGGGCTTTCAACCCTTGTTGTGTTCCTGTCCCTGATTTTCTGGGGCTGGCTGCTCGGGCCTGTCGGCATGCTGCTCTCCGTTCCGCTGACAATTATTGTCAAAATTGGCCTGGAGCAGACCGCCGGTGGACAAAGTATCGCTGTACTGCTGAGCGACATGAGCCATAAGGCCGATTAATTGTCCATCGACAGCATGGGCTTACCCGTTCTTCCCGCTTCGCGATAGTTGCCCACTGCCCGCTGCCATTCCGACAGCGGGTAGAGGGTGACATCGCTGCACTGGCTGGCGCGCAGTTTAGGCCAGATGCGCCGAAACTCCGCCTGCCACGCCTCAGCGCTCAGCGCGTCCAGATAGTTACGAATGTGAAACCACGCCACGCGCGGCAACGGCCGCTGCTGCCGGAAGGTCTGCCCGGAGAGTAGCCCGTAGCAGACAAAGGTGCCGGTTTCGGGCATCACGCTCAGGATCGTCTCCGCCAGACTGCCGCCCGTGGCGTCGTACACCACCTCCGCTTGCGCGGCGGCAGCGTTGACGGCGGTCGTATCATGTTGCGCAATCGGGACGATACCCATTTCAGCCAGACGTTGAGCGTGCACGGGCGAACGATGGATCCCGTAAACCGCCTCCGCACCCGCCTGGCGTGCCCATTGCCCGAGCAGAACGGCGCAGTCAGAACCGGCAGCGGTGAGCAGCACCGTTTTCCCGACCGGAGGATAGCGGTCCAGCATCATCTGTGCGGCAAGCGGGTTGATATACGCCCGCGCGGCAAGTAGCGAGTCGACGTCGTCCGGGACGGGAACCGCATACGCCGCCGGGCAGTCGACATAGCGCTGCCAGGTTCCCTGCCCCCGTAACGGCAGGACCCGCTTGCCCAGCAGCGCCGGATAAGCGGCGGGCGTTTCGGTCACTATTCCGACCCCTTCATAACCGGCTATCGCAGGCAGCGGCGTGCGATGGCGATATGCTCCGGTGATGGGGATGAGATCAGAGGCGTTCACCGGGGAAAAAAGCATGCGCACACGTATCTCTCCCGGCTGTCGCGGCGACAATGGTGTAGTTTCCGCTTGCAGTACCGATTCAGGCTCACCAAACCGGCGATACCAGAGGGCCAGATTAAGCATTGCGATCGCGCCATCCCATTTCCGGTGCGACATGTTTCAGGATGGACTCGATCACATGTGCGTTGTATTCCACGCCCAGCTGATTCGGCACGGTAAGTAACAGCGTATCCGCTTCCGCGATCGCTTCATCCTTTTTCAACTGTTCAATCAGCTTGTCTGGCTCTGCGGCATAGCTGCGTCCGAAAATGGCCCGCGTTTTCTCATCCAGATAGCCCACGCTGTCGCTCTCATTGCGGCTTGAACCGAAATACATCCGGTCGCGATCGTCCATCAGGGCAAAAATACTGCGGCTGACCGAAACGCGTGGCTGACGGGTATGCCCTGCCTCAGCCCAGGCCTGTCGGTAGGCACGGATCTGTTTTGCCTGCTGAATATGGAACGGCTCGCCGGTTTCATCATCTTTCAGCGTTGAGCTTTGCAGGTTCATCCCCAGTTTTGCCGCCCATACTGCCGTTGCATTAGAGCCAGCCCCCCACCAGATACGATCGCGTAAGCCTTCTGAATGCGGCTCCAGACGCAACAATCCCGGCGGGTTTGGGAACATCGGCTGTGGGTTAGGCTTTGCAAACCCTTCACCGCGTAATACATCAAGCAGTACCTCAGTGTGGCGGCGCGCCATATCTGATTCGTTTTCCCCTTCCTGCGGCACGTAACCAAAATAACGCCAGCCATCAATCACCTGCTCCGGGGAGCCCCGGCTGATACCAAGCTGTAATCGCCCGCCGGAGATGAGATCTGCCGCGCCAGCATCTTCCGCCATATACAGCGGATTTTCATACCGCATGTCGATCACGCCCGTCCCGATTTCGATGCGTTTGGTTTTCGCGCCTATTGCAGCCAGCAAGGGGAATGGCGAACTGAGCTGGCGGGCAAAGTGATGCACACGGAAATAAGCCCCGTCCGCGCCCAGCTCTTCGGCGGCGACCGCCAGATCGATGGACTGTAGCAGCGTGTCAGCCGCGGTTCGCGTGCCGGACTGGGGTGACGGCGTCCAGTGACCAAACGACAAAAATCCGATCTTTTTCATAGTGGAGTATCCTGATAAAGCATTGCGTTATCCCTACTCTACGCATTAACGAATGAGAATAAATGGTGATTATTTAACGGAATGCTTCAAATAAACTGACAGAAATACGCAAATCGCACGCTGCCTTCCCGCAGAGGAGGCATTCTCCTGACATCTCATAATGGGATATAGTGTGAATTATTCTCTTTTTAACAGGTAACATCAGCAATGGCTCTGATCCCCAAAAACTACGCACGGCTGGAAAGCGGCTACCGTGAAAAAGCGCTAAAAATCTACCCCTGGGTTTGTGGACGCTGCTCGCGTGAGTTTGTTTATTCAAATCTTCGTGAACTCACGGTTCACCATATCGACCACGATCACACCAATAACCCGGAAGATGGCAGTAACTGGGAGCTGTTGTGCCTGTTTTGTCACGATCACGAACACTCGAAGTACACCGAAGCGGATCAGTATGGCACCACCGTTGTCGCGGGTGAGGATGCGCAAAAAGACGTGGGTGTCGCCACGTTTAACCCCTTTGCCGATCTCAAGGCGATGATGGACAAGAAGAAGTAATATCGACGGCTTCACTGCCCATACCTGCCGTATGGGCACTTATATTCCTTAAACATTTCATTAAATACCCTTTCCGCCAGATTTGCCTCGCCGCCATTCTGGACATAACCCTCGCCCTCCTGCACCCGTACGACGTCACTCCCCGTTCCCCCTTGATCTTTGCTATCAATATACAATACTGTATATAAATACAGTATTTATTAACGGTGATCATAATGCAGTTTTTCACCCCACCTGGCGATACCAGAGCGAGCTGACCATGTTTGCACTGTGTGATGTGAACGCTTTCTATGCTTCCTGTGAAACGGTTTTTCGCCCGGACCTGAAGGGACGACCGGTGGTCGTGTTGTCCAATAACGATGGGTGCGTCATCTCTCGCTCCGCTGAAGCCAAACCCTTTGTGAAAATGGGTGAACCGTACTTCAAACAGAAAGATCGCTTCAGGCATCATGGCGTGGTTTGTTTCAGCAGTAATTATGAACTTTACGCGGATATGTCCAACCGGGTAATGAACACGCTTGAAGAGATGTCGCCTCGTAGCGAAATATACTCCATTGATGAGATCTTTTGCGATCTTACCGGGGTGCGTAATTGTCGCGATCTTTCCGATTTTGGGCATGAAATGAGAGCGACCGTACTGCAACGCACCCATCTGACCGTCGGGGTGGGCATCGCACCCACAAAGACGCTGGCGAAACTGGCAAATCACGCGGCAAAACGCTGGCAGCGCCAGACGGGAGGCGTTGTTGATTTATCCAATGTGGATCGTCAGAGAAAGCTGATGGCGGCGCTACCCGTCGAAGACGTTTGGGGTGTAGGACGTCGCATAGCGAAGAAGCTTGAGATGATGGGGATTAAGACCGTCCTGCAACTGGCAGACACCGATATCCGGTTCATAAGAAAACATTTCAATGTCGTGCTGGAGAGAACGGTGCGTGAATTACGGGGCGAACCGTGTCTTGAACTGGAAGAGTTTGCCCCGGTAAAGCAAGAAATCGTCTGTTCGCGCTCGTTTGGCGAACGCATCACCGAATATGACGATGTACGCCAGGCCATCTGTAGTTATGCCGCCCGGGCAGCAGAAAAACTTCGCAATGAGCATCAGCATTGCCGCTTTATCTCCGTATTTGTTAAAACCTCGCCCTTCGCGCTTAACGAGCCATATTATGGCAATAGCGCGTCGGTAAAACTGCTCACCCCAACCCAGGATAGCCGGGATATTATCGGCGCATCAGTTCGTTGTCTGGATGCGGTCTGGAAGAACGGCCATCGGTACCAGAAAGCCGGAGTGATGCTGGGAGATTTTTATAGCCAGGGCGTCGCGCAACTTAATCTGTTTGACGACAACGCCCCCAGGAAAAACAGCCAAAAGTTAATGGATGTATTAGACCATCTGAATGCTGAAAATGGCCGTGGCACGCTTTACTTCGCGGGACAGGGTATACAGCAGCCGTGGCAGATGAAACGGGAAATGCTTTCACCCCGCTACACCACCCGCTTTGCGGATCTCCTCACTGTTAAGTGATATTAACAATTGCTGCTAAGTTGTAATTTTCCCCTTGCCGGACCGGACAAATCGGTTATCGTGCCAGGCAACTTTCGCAGCAATAAAAGACAGTGGGATGCGCTATGGCGATTTTTGATGGTCACAATGACCTGTTGCTTAATTTATGGCTTCACCATCGCCAGGATCCGGTAACGGCCTTCTTCTCCGGCATTGAGAAGGGACATCTCGATTATCCACGCATGCAGCAAGGCGGATTTTCCGGCGGGCTGTTCGCGCTGTTCGTGCCGCCGCAGGAGTATATCGCCCGCATGGCGCCACAATACGCCAGCGAGCCGTGGCAGCCGGTCGACATTCTCTGGCAGCAGCTGACGATCCTTAAGCAGCTTGTCGCCCACTCCGATGGCCGGGCGCGATTGTGCCTGAGCGCGGCGGATATCGAACGCTGCCGTCAGGATAAAGTGCTGGCGATGGTGGCGCATATTGAGGGCGCGGGCGGTTTTGACGGCGAGGGAGACGATCTACAGGCTTTCTATACCGCCGGGGTGCGCAGCATTGGGCCTTTCTGGAACATTGCTAACCGTTTTGGCACCGGCATTAACGGGGCGTTTCCCGGCAGCCCGGACAGCGGCCCAGGGCTTACCGCAGAGGGTATCGCCCTCATTAAGCACGCTAACGCCCTGAACATGCTGATTGACGTTTCGCATATGAATGAAAAGGCGTTCTGGGATACCGCTCGTCATTCCTCATCACCGCTGGTCGCCACCCACTCCAACGCCCATACGCTGTGCCCGCAACCGCGCAATCTGACCGATCGGCAGCTGCTGGCTATCCGCGACAGCGGCGGCGTGGCTGGCGTCAATTTCGGCAACGCGTTTCTGCGCGCCGACGGTAAACGCGATAGCGATACCCCGCTGAGTACGATTGTTCGCCATATCGACTATCTTATTAACATCATGGGTGACGATCATGTCGCGCTGGGCTCCGATTTTGACGGCATTACGTTGCCTGATGACCTACAAGATGTGAGTGGTTTACCACGGCTAATCAGCGCGTTGCGTGACAGCGGCTATGATCAATTTGTGCTGAATAAGCTGCTGTGGGGTAACTGGCAAAAGGTATTGCAAAATGTTTGGCAACAATAGGTTACGTTGTAAACATTAAGTTAATTCCTTACATCTTTCGGGTTGAGCTTTGCCCTCCAGTGACGCATTATTTGATGACCATCACAAAACTGGCACAAACAATGGCGTTGGTGCTGAATTTTAAAGAGGAAAAAACGATGTGGAAGAAACCTGCTTTTATTGATTTACGTCTTGGCCTGGAAGTGACCCTGTACATTTCCAACCGCTAATCGCTCTGCCCGCCATCCGTGCGGGCATTTTTGTTTGACTACCTGGCCCATCTTCATGTTTATTAAAGTCCTCGGTTCCGCCGCTGGCGGTGGTTTCCCCCAGTGGAACTGTAACTGCGCCAACTGTCAGGGTTTGCGCGACGGTACCCTTCAGGCGACCCCTCGCACCCAGTCGTCGATCATCGTCAGCGATAACGGCAAAGAGTGGGTGCTGTGTAACGCCTCCCCCGATATCAGCCAGCAGATTGCCCATACGCCAGAACTGAATAAGAAAGAGGTTCTGCGCGGCACGCATATTGGCGGCATTATTCTCACCGATAGCCAGATTGACCACACCACCGGGCTGCTCAGCCTGCGCGAGGGGTGCCCGCATCAGGTATGGTGTACGCCGGAGGTGCATGAAGATCTTTCCAGCGGATTCCCGATTTTTACCATGCTCCGGCACTGGAACGGCGGCCTGATTCATCACCCGATCGCGCCGCTCACCGCCTTTAGCGTGGAAGCCTGCCCTGATTTGCAGTTTACCGCTGTCCCCATCGCCAGTAACGCGCCGCCCTATTCGCCGTGGCGCGACCGCCCGCTGCCGGGGCATAACGTGGCGCTGTTTATCGAAAACCGCCGCAACGGTCAGACGCTGTTCTACGCACCGGGTCTCGGTGAACCCGATGACGCCATCCTGCCGTGGCTTAAAAAAGCGGACTGTCTGCTGATTGACGGCACCGTCTGGCAGGACGATGAACTCCAGGCCACCGGCGTCGGGCGCAATACCGGCCGCGACATGGGCCATCTGGCGCTCGGCGATGAACACGGCATGATGGCGCTGCTGGCCTCGCTGCCGGCAAAGCGCAAGATTCTGATCCACATTAATAACACCAACCCGATCCTTAACGAGCAGTCGCCGCAGCGTCACGCCCTCGCGCAGCAGGGAATAGAAGTGAGCTGGGACGGGATGAACATCACGCTTCAGGACTAACTATGCACATTCGCGAAACGCTCTCGCCGCAAGAGTTTGAGCACGCCCTTCGGGCGAAAGGCGCCTACTATCATATTCACCATCCGTACCATATCGCGATGCATAACGGCGAGGCCAGCCGCGAGCAGATCCAGGGCTGGGTGGCGAACCGGTTTTACTACCAGACGACGATCCCACTGAAAGACGCGGCAATTATGGCGAACTGCCCGGATCCGCACACGCGTCGCAAATGGGTGCAGCGGATCCTCGATCACGACGGCAGCAACGGTCATGACGGCGGTATCGAAGCCTGGCTACAGCTGGGCGAAGCCGTGGGGCTCAGCCGCGAGGACTTAATCAGCGAACGCCACGTGCTGCCCGGCGTCCGTTTCGCCGTCGACGCTTACGTTAACTTCGCCCGCCGCGCCAACTGGCAGGAGGCTGCATGCAGTTCGCTCACCGAACTGTTCGCCCCGCAAATCCATCAGTCGCGTCTCGACAGCTGGCCACAGCACTACCCGTGGATCAAAGAGGAAGGCTATTTTTATTTCCGCAGCCGCCTCAGCCAGGCCAGCCGCGACGTTGAACATGGTCTGGAGCTGGCGAAGCGTTATTGCGATAGCGCGGAAAAGCAGAATCGGATGCTGGAGATCCTTCAGTTCAAACTCGATATCCTGTGGTCGATGCTCGACGCGATGACCATGGCCTACGCGCTACAGCGTCCGCCTTATCACACGGTCACCGACAAAGCGGCCTGGCACACAACCCGACTGGTATAAGCATGCAAAAAAACTCCATCGTCGCCTTTCGTCGCGGCTATCGCCTGCAATGGGAAGCCGCTCAGGACAGCCATGTCATCCTCTATCCGGAAGGCATGGCTAAACTCAATGAGACCGCCGCCGCGATCCTCGAACTGGTCGATGGCCAACGCGACGCGGCGGCCATCATTGCCATACTCAACGAACGGTTCCCGGAAGCCGGCGGCGTGGATGACGACGTCGTAGAATTCCTGCAAATCGCTTATCAACAGAAGTGGGTTATTTTCCGTGAGCCAGAATAAACCTGCCGTCAATCCACCGCTGTGGCTGCTGGCGGAGCTGACCTATCGCTGTCCGCTACAGTGTCCTTACTGCTCTAACCCGCTGGACTTCGCCCGGCAGGATCAGGAGCTGACCACCGAACAGTGGATTGAGGTTTTCCGCCAGGCGCGGGCGATGGGCAGCGTGCAGATAGGTTTTTCCGGCGGCGAACCGTTGACGCGTAAAGATCTGCCGGAGCTGATCCGCGCCGCCCGCGATCTCGGTTTTTATACCAACCTGATCACCTCGGGAATTGGCCTGACGGAAAGCAAGCTCGACGCATTCAGCGAGGCCGGTCTGGACCATATCCAGATTAGCTTCCAGGCCAGCGATGAAGTGCTCAACGCTGCGCTGGCGGGGAATAAAAAAGCCTTCCAGCAGAAGCTGGCGATGGCCAAAGCGGTTAAAGCGCGCGATTACCCGATGGTGCTGAATTTCGTCCTGCACCGGCATAATATCGATCAGATCGATAAAATCATCGAACTGTGCATCGAGCTGGACGCCGACGACGTCGAACTTGCCACCTGCCAGTTCTACGGTTGGGCGTTCCTTAATCGTCAGGGGCTTCTGCCGACGCGGGAACAGATTGCCCACGCGGAACGCGTGGTTGCCGAATATCGGCAAAAAATGGCCGCCAGCGGCAATCTGACCAACCTGCTGTTTGTCACTCCCGATTATTACGAGGAGCGGCCCAAAGGCTGCATGGGCGGCTGGGGGTCGATTTTCCTCAGCGTGACCCCGGAAGGCACGGCGCTGCCCTGCCACAGCGCGCGCCAGCTGCCGGTGGAATTCCCCTCGGTGCTTGAGCAGAGCCTGGAATCCATCTGGTATGACTCTTTCGGCTTCAACCGCTATCGCGGATTTGACTGGATGCCGGAGCCGTGCCGCTCCTGCGATGAAAAAGAGAAAGACTTCGGCGGCTGCCGCTGCCAGGCCTTTATGCTCACCGGGAATGCGGATAACGCCGATCCGGTGTGCAGCAAATCGCCGCATCATCATAAAATCCTCGAGGCGCGACGCGAAGCAGCCTGTAGTGATATGAAGATCGGTCAGCTTCAGTTTCGCAACCGAACCCGTTCTCAGCTTATCTATAAAACCCGGGAACTGTAACGATAATGACCATCCGCATCGTGGAACTGGCAGGCGGTTTACGCGCAACGCTGGTGCATCAGCCGCAGGCGACACGCGCGGCGGCGCTGGC